>JAUQPV010000352.1 GCA_030550225.1 Acidobacteriota bacterium
CCCGTCATCGGCTACTACGAAGACCTGGACCGGGCCCGCTTGGAGGCCGTCTACGACTTCTTTCGGCGGTACTACCGTCCGAATCGGGCCGTCCTGGTCGTGGCCGGCGATTTAGACCCCGAGACAGCCCTGGCCTGGATCCGCTATTATTTTGAAGACATTGAACCCGGCCCGGAAGTCCCGCCCCCGGACCTGACCGAGCCGGAGCCGCCCGTCGGTGCGCGGGACCGGTGGATCGACCCCAACGCTCGTCTCCCGGCCCTCTGGGTCGGGTACCGGATTCCGCCGTGGGGTCATCCCGACTTTTATGCGTTGTGGCTTCTGCACTACGTCCTATTTGAGGGTCGGGCGAGTCGTCTATACCGGACGTGGGTCCAGGAACGGGCCCGATGCCTGGAGTTCTACAGCATTTGGGACGGCCGCCGGGGGCCGGGGACGATGAGCGGGCTAATCATCGTCCCGTCGGACGCAGACCCCGAGGCTTGGCCCGACCGTTTCCGGTCGGAAGTCTTGGAACCTCCGGTCTCGGACGAAGAACTCGAACGGGCCCGAGCCCTGTGGGTCCGACACCAGTGGACCCGCTGGCAGGAAGTCCTGGAACGGGCCCTTGACATCGGGGAGGCGGCCCTGTTGGACGGAGACCCGAGGACCGTCGAGCGCGACGTGGCGGCGATCGCCGCCGTCCGACAGTCCGACGTCGAGCGGGTCCGGGAAACGTACTTGACCCCGGACCGGGAAGTCGTCCTGTGGGTCAAGCCGGGGGGCGGATGACAGGAACCGGTGTTGGAAATGGCTCATGGGGAGGAGCGATATCTCATCGGCCATGAGCCATTTCTGATACTTAACGCTGAACGCCGAGATTGAAGTCGACAGGGTAGGGCAGTCCATGGGTGCTTTGCGGACCTGGGAGTTTCCGCCCAAGGACCGGGCACCGGTCCAGCCCGTGCTTCCGACCGGCTCGTTTCCGGTCCATACCCGGGGCCGTCTCTCGTCGGGCCTGACCTGGATGGCCGTGCCTCGGTCGGACGTGGAACTCGTCGAGCTGGCATGGGTCGTCGAGGGGGGCTGGCGTTCGGACGTGCCCCGTCGGGGGATTCCCGAACTCCTGGGCCGCTGTATGCCGGAGGGTACGGTCGAACGGTCGGTCCACCAGATCGCCTTCGACCTCGAGCGGTGGGGCGCCTATCTTCACGTGGACGTAGATGAAGACGCTGTGACGTTTCACCTGACGAGCCTGGCCTCGACCTGGATGGAGGCCCTGGGGGTCTTCCTGGACGTCCTCCTCCAGCCGACCTTTCCGGCGCTGGCCGTTCGTCGGGAGGCTCGCCGGTGGGCCCAGCAGATCGAGGCCTCTCGGGCCGAACCGGAGTTCCTGGCCCGGGAACGCATGCGGGCCAGTCTCTTCGGGGCCCATCCCTACGGACAGGTCGTGCCCCCGGCAGAAGCCTTAGAAGGCTTGCACCGATGGGACTTGCTGGCGGGCTATGCCGAGCGGATGGACCTGACGCGGTCGGCCCTTCTCATCGTCGGGGCTGTCGACCCGGAGGCCGTCCTGCGGGTCGTCGAGGCGGCCACGGCCGGCTGGCCGCTCCGAGCCCGTTGGGACGAGCCGTCACCGCCGGAACCCGAACCCGACGGTCGGGCCCACTGGGTCCTGCGCCCTCAATCCGTGCAGACCGAAATATGGGTCGGCGTCCCCGTCGGTCCCGTCGGGACGCCCGACTGGCTTCCCGGCTTGGTCCTGAGTACGGTCTTGGGCGGCGGAGCGTCGGGCCGGCTCTTTGTGCGCTTGCGCGAGGAGAAGGGCTACACGTACGGTGCCTACAGCCGTCACCAGCGGTTCCTCCGGGGCGGCTGGTGGGTCGTCTCGACGCAGGTCCGGAAAGACGTCACCCGGGCGGCCCTTCGGGAGGTCGCCCGTATCTTGGAGGACTTGCCGGAACGGCCCCCTGATCGAGCGGAAATCGAGGCCGCCCTGCGGTATGTCATCGGACGCTTTGTGATTCACCATCAGACGCTTCAGGCGGTCGCCCAACGTCTGCGGGATCTCTTTATATACCGCCTGCCAGACGATTTCTGGCAGACGTACACGGACATGCTGGCGGCCGTGACGCCGGCGGCCGTGGCCGAGGCCGGCTCGGCCTGGCGGTCGCCGTGGCACGTCGTATGCGTCGGCGAGGGACCCGACGGCCGTCCGCCAGACGTCGGTGCCCTCCGGACCGAGTGGGACTTCCTGGAGCCGCATGTGCGTATGTGGCACGTGTGGGACGTGTACGGTCGGCTCATCGGAGAAACCGGTGTGGGGTGTTAGGGGCTGGATGTTGGGTATAAAAGACTACAGACCTGTTTCGGAAGTCGGTTCGCTTCGTCTCGAGACGGGGTATTCCGATGACGCCGCCGGGTGTGGGGTCTATGGTCTGGGGTCTCTTTGGACCGAACACCCAACACCCAATACCCAACACCGAAGATAGGGCTTCCATGACCAAAACGAAGGTCACGCCCGTCCGATGGATTCGGGGTGAGTATATCCCCCCTGGCGACAAGTCCATCTCCCACCGCCTGGCGATC
>JAUQPV010000353.1 GCA_030550225.1 Acidobacteriota bacterium
CTCCCGTCGATGGAAGGGCATCTGGTAGGCCCGCCGGTCGCCAAAAGCCGGCGCCGAGTCGGCGGCTTCCCGGAAAGGACCGTAGAAGCACGAGGCGAACTTGGCCGCATAGGCCAGGATGGGCGTTTCAGGGAATCCTTGCTCGTCCAGGGCCCGCCGGATGGCCTGGACCTGGCCGTCCATCATGGCCGAGGGTGCCACGACGTCGGCCCCGGCGGCGGCCAGCGATACGGCTGTCCGGGCCAGGAGGTCCAGGGTCACGTCGTTATCGACCCGACCGTCCCGGATAACGCCGCAGTGGCCGTGGGACGTATACTCGCAGAGACACACGTCGGCCAAGACGAGAATCCCTGAGCCGTATCGGCGGCGAAGCTCCCGGATGGCCGTCTGGACGATCCCGTCCTCAGCATAGGCCCCCGAGCCGACCTCGTCTTTGGCTTCCGGGAGGCCGAACAGGATAAACGCCCGCACGCCGACCTCCAGGGCCTGGTCGACCGGCTCGCCGAGGCGGTCGACCGTCCAGCGGAACTGGCCCGGCATGGAGCGGATGGCCTCCCGGGTGTTTCGGCCGGCCCGTACAAAGAGGGGGAAAATCCAATGGTCCGGCGTCAAGACCGTCTCCCGGACCAGACGCCGCAGGAGGGGCGTCTGCCGTAACCGTCGTGGACGATGGGTCGGAAAGCCCATGATGCCACCTCCTCAGAAATAGGTCCCGGCTATCGGGTCCCAGGGAAATCTAACCCGCAGACCATAGACGGAAGACCCCATTTCTCAAGGAAGTCGATGGTCGCTTCTTCCTGGGACCGGGTATCCCCCCACAACCTCATCCTGCATCGGAAGACGACCGGAATGCCTCGACCAGATAATGAATAAGGGAAAAATCGGGCAATTGCAATTCCTGCCAGAGCCGGCGGACGACGGCCTCGTCCAGCAAGCGGTGCCGCTGTCTTTCGGCCAGATACCCCTCAAAGCGCTGGAAGAACGCCTGTCGGACCTGCGCCTGCCATTCCGCCTGAAGGCTCGCCGGCAGGCTCCGGATGAGCTCCCGCCGCAGGGTCTTCTGAAAGTTCTCCAGTTTGTGCTCGAGTCGCTCGATCAGTTCGGCCGTCACGGACCCCTCGGACGGGACCTGCCGACGGATTCGCTGAAGCGACGCCCGCCGCTTTTCTAAGACCCGGGCCGTGTCCTCCAGGCCCCGGTCCCGGGCCCGCTCGGCCGACCGGCCTAACTGCTGGGCCCAATTCTCCAGCCACTGACCCAGCCGAGCCGGCGTGACCTGCTGAAGCAGGCCCGAGGCGGCCATCTGACCGACGGTCGCCGCCCGATAGAGCCGCCAGTGCTTTTTGACGAAGTTTTCGACAAAGCCGAGAAAGCGGGGAGCCTCCTCACGACCGAATTTTTCGAAAAACTCATCGATGGCTCGGTAGACGACTGTCAGGGGAATGCCCTTCTCGAACCACCCCCGGACGGTCAGCCAGTCCCGGCCTCGGACGACCCAGGGGAAGCCCCCCTTGCGGCCAAAGTAGTCTTCGATATTCTGATAGTACTCGGCCTCTTCGGGCGGGATCTCGGCCAGCCACTCCGAATACGTGATGTCCATGTCAGGTCGCATCGCCCCCTCAGGATGCAGGATGCAAGATCAGGATAGAGGATGCAAGATATAGGTCCGTTCGGTTCGTAGGAATGGTATCGAGACGACCTTTCCCACCGCCTAAGAAGCACGGGTTTTCAAGGGTACGGGATGCGAGATGCCGGGATCCTCAGCCATCTGCCTATCTGCCCGATGCTTGAAAAATCGTCCCCCCAAAGGTTCGGAAAAGCCGAGGGCATCCGGATTCTCAAGAGCTGAACGGCTCTGCCGAGCGACCTTTTCCCTTGGGACTTGAATCGCCATGCGGATTAGCGGCTGTACGATCTTACGCAACGCGCAACGCCTGGGCTATCCCTTCCTGGAGTCCCTGCGGTCCCTCCTGCCCTTAGTCGACGAGCTCATCGTCAACGTGGGTGCCTCAGAAGATGAGACCCGCTCGATGGTCGAGTCTCTCGGGGACCCCCGGATTCGGATCCTTGACACGGTCTGGAACTTCGGGGGACCCGAGCCGTGGACGGAGCTTTCCCGCCAGACGAACCGGGCCCTGGCCGAATGTACGGGTGACTGGGTCGTCTACCTTCAGGCCGATGAGGTCCTGCATGAGCGGGATTACGGCCGTCTGCGCCGGCTGATGGAGCGGTACTTACGGCATCGACGGGTCCTGGGCTTTTCCTTTCGGTACCTGCATTTCTACTACAGCCCGCGGGTCGTCCATCACCGGGGTTACCGGGCGCAGGTCCGCATCGTCCGAAACGGGGTCGGCATTTGTTCGGTCGGCGACGCCGGGACGTTCTATCACCCCCGGTGGGGGAAACTCCGACCCTGGAAGCGGTGGGTCCTGGTCCCGACCGGATGCTTCATCTACCACTACGGGTACGTCCGGCCCCGACCGGACCTCGTCGAGGTGAAGCAACGGAACTTGGAACGTCTCTTCCGGTCGGAGGCCCAGCTTCAGGACTTTCGAATGGAGTGGGACT
>JAUQPV010000354.1 GCA_030550225.1 Acidobacteriota bacterium
GGCCCGCTACCTGGGAACGACCCACGAGGCCGACGCCTTCGACATCGCCTTCATCATTCCCAACATGCTCCGACGGCTCCTCGGGGAGGGTGCCCTGACGGCCTCCTTCATCCCCGTCTACAGCCGCTGGCGGGTCGAGCACCCGGAAGAGGACCGCTGGCACCTTGTCCGAATATGCATGAGCGACCTGCTGGTCGTGCTCGTCCTGGTCGTCGCCCTCGGGGAGTTCCTCTCGCCGGCCTTGGTTCGCCTGATCGCACCAGGGTTTCGGGCCCTTCCGTGGAAGTATGAGTGGACGGTCGATCTGAATCGCCTGATGTTCCCCTTCATCTTGTTCATCTCGATGGCGGCCCTGACGACGGCCGTCTTGAATGCGCACCGGCGCTTTGTATGGCCGGCCGCCGCCCCGGTCCTGTTCAACGTCGCTATGATCGGTATCGTCCTCGCCTGGGCCCACCGGGTCCGGTATCCGTCGCTGGTCTTTGCCGTCGGCATCGTGACGGGCGGATTCCTTCAGTGGGCCGTCCAGTGGCCCGTCCTGCGACGACTCGGCTTCACGCCGACATGGCGTCTGGACTTCCGACATCCGGGCCTCCGGGAGATTTTCCGCCTGATGGGGCCCGGATTCTTTGCCGTCGGAATTGCCCAGATCAATATGGCCATCGGGCAGAGTTATGCCTCGACCCTTGGGCAGGGCGCCGTGGCGGCGCTGACCTACGCGAGCCGCGTGCAGGAGCTGACCATCGGGATGATCGCCGTGGCTTTTTCGACGGTCCTCCTGCCCCACCTTTCAGACCTGGCGGCCCGGGGCGATTGGGACCAGTTCCGGACCTCGGTGACGGAGGGCGTCGTGTGGGTCTCGGCCTGGAACCTGGCGGCGGCCGTCGGCCTGGCGTGGCTGAGCGCGCCCATCGTGCACGCCCTCTTCGAATACGGGCGCTTTAACGTCGAGTCCCGTCTCCTGTCGGCCGGGGCCTTAGCCTGGTATGCCCTGGCGACGCCGGCTTACAGTCTCAACAAAGTCCTGGTCCCCGGATTTTACGCTGTCAAGGACCTGTGGACGCCGGTCCGGGTCGCCAGCCTCTCGATGGTCGTATACGTCTTGAGCCTGGGGGTCCTAACGCCCCGGTACGGCGTGACGGGCATTGCCATGAGTAGTGCCGTCGCCGGATGGACCCAGATGGCAGTCTTGCTTGGCTTGTTCCAGCGGCGGTTCGGGTGGCTCGTCGGTCGGGTCCTCGGGCCCGGGTTCCTGGCGACAGCCGTCGGGATCGGCGGGATGGCCGCCTGGCTGGTCCTCATCGGGCATCTATGGCCCTATCCCTATGGCGGCCCGATGAGCGATCGCTTTGTCCACCTCGGGGGCTTCATCCTCCCGGCCGTCGGGATTTTCTGGGGGCTGTATGTCGGCGTCCAACGCCTTGTCTTCCGCCGGCAGACCGTCCGTCCCCGGGAATGGACCACAGACCATAGACCATAGACCATGGACTTGCCAGGGGAAAGGAGCGAAAGGCATAGAGTAAAAGGCATAGAGGGCCAACATCGGCATGACTACCGGCCGGAGGGGTTCGAAAGGCCGAGAGCATTCAGCTTCTCCGGAGCTAAATGGCTCTGCTAAGGTCTAAGGTCCATGGTCCATGGTCTGTGGTCTATGGTCTACGGTCTACGGTCTCCGGAACCACGTGGGCCCGCTTCTGGGCGACCCGCTCCCGGATGAAAGCGACGATTTCGTCCAGGGAAGAGCCGGGCACGAAGACCTCGTCGACCCCCAGAGCCTTTAGCTTGGGGATGTCTATCGGGGGGATGATGCCGCCGACGATGACGACGACGTCGGTGGCCCCCTGCTCCTCCAAGAGCTTCATGATCCGGGGGACGATGGCCATGTGGGCCCCCGACAGGACGCTGATCCCGATCACGTCGACGTCCTCTTGGAGAGCCGCATGGACGACCTGTTCGGGCGTCTTCCGAAGACCCGTGTAGATGACTTCCATCCCGGCATCCCGGAGGGCCCGAGCGATGACCTTTGCCCCCCGGTCATGCCCGTCTAGACCCGGCTTGGCGATAAGGACCCGAATCTTCCGCATCGCCGACCTCCCTACAGACGGGGACGTCTGCGCTCCCGCAGACGGGGACGTCTGCGCTCCCCTACCTTAATTATGACCCACGACTTCCCCATCGTTCCAGGCCTCGGCCGACTAAAAAGAGCAGGACCCCGACCCCGAAGAGGCGGAATTCCGACCGCAGGTCCCCCGTCGTCAGCCCATACAGCAAGGCATACAGTAAAAGTCCCAAGGCGACCGCCTCTAAGAACCGTCCTACATAATACAGCCATACCGCCATGCTTCTACCTACGGGCTCGGGCCTCAAAGGGGATTAGGAAGAAAATTGCGGATTGAACTCATCTTGAAACCCGTGGGAAGGGATTCGGGGGGATTGCCCCGTAGCCGAGGCCGAGACCCCGGCCCTTGCCTTCGCGGGCCCTCCCCCGCCGCCACCGCCAGGACTCACCTCCCACCACCTCGGGATAGACGCCTCCCGCCCACCCTCACTCAGGGTC
>JAUQPV010000355.1 GCA_030550225.1 Acidobacteriota bacterium
TGACCTGTCGGTAAGATGGGGATTTGGAATCCTGGCCACCTCCTTACCCGCTCTACGTCCTAGATGGATCAACCGAGCCGTTCGGCCCGTGAAGAGCCTGATGAATTCAGCTTTTCCCACTCTTCGGGAAAGACGAACCTATCTCATAAATTCAAGGATGGGTGTATACTATGCTCACCCCGATGATGGAGGTGAGCGATGGACCTAACCGACGAACAATGGGCCGTGCTGGAACCCTTCTTGCCTGAAGAGGAACGCATTCCAGCCCGCAAACGGGGACGTCCCTGGAGAAATCCCCGCGAGGTGCTCAACGGTGTCTTGTGGGTGCTGCGCACCGGTGCGCCGTGGCGGGACTTGCCGAAGCGATATCCGCCCTACCAGACCTGCCATCGTCGCTTCCGACGCTGGGTGCGGACAGGGGTCATGGAAGCGATCCTGCGGGCCCTGGCGGAGGACCTGAAGGTGCGGGGCCAGCTCGATCTCCAGGAGTGCTTCATCGACGGCACCTTCGTGATGGCGAAAAAGGGGGCGACGGGGTGGGAAAGACCAAGCGGGGCAAGGGTACGAAGCTCATGGCAGTGGCAGACGGCACTGGTCTTCCTATCGCCGTATGCGTCACGAGTGCTCGCCCCCATGAAGTCACCCTCGTGGAGTCCACGCTGGCAGGCTGCTTCGCCCCCGAGCCACCGAGACGATGGATTGGAGATCGGGCGTATGACAGCGACCCACTGGATGCACGTTTGGCGGCCCGGGGGATCGAGATGATCGCACCCCATCGGAGCAACCGGCGCAAGCAACGCACTCAGGATGGGCGTAAGCTACGACGCTATAGGCGGCGTTGGAAGATCGAGCGCTTGTTCGCCTGGCTGGGCCACTTCCGACGACTGGTGGTGCGCTACGAGCGTCATTCGGTGAACTACCTGGGCTTCGTGCAGCTCGGCTGCATCATTCTCTTGCTCAGACACTATTTATGAGATGGCTTCTAGATGAGTTGCAGGGTATTCCCATATTCACCGTTCGGATTAGGGGTGCCAATTATCGGATGTTTTTCGATACGGGCGCCCCAATCTCCTACTTTCAAGACGATTCACTCACGAAGTTCCCATTCAGGGAAGCGGTCACTGACTTTTATCCGGGCATTGGGCAGTTCCAGACCGACACGTATGATGTTCCAGTATGGATCGGCGGTGTCAAGTTCATTCTCCGTTGCGGTAAGTTGCCGGACCCGCTGGGCGCTGCCCTGACGATGGCGGGAGTCAGTGGCATCGTCGGTAATCAAATTCTCGTGAACCGAACTGTGGGTTACTTTCCTCGCCGGCACACGTTGGTCTTATGATATCGAATCACTGCCTAACAACCGGCACCTGGAGAGTTTTGAGATGAGTTCAGGGGGATGAGCGCCCTCTCGCAGGCCAGCAGGGCGCTTTGGACGATGCCCGGGTCGCCCGGCGGGGTATCGATGACGACGTGGGCGTAGCCCTCCCACAGCTGGGGCAAGCGACGGTGCAGGTCCCGGGTCGGCAAGGAGATGACGGGGAAGGGGAATCCGCCGGCCGTCTCACTCCAGGCCAGGGCCGACCGCTGGGGGTCGGCGTCGACCAGGAGGGTCCGGCCGCGCGGGTTCAGGGCCGCCGCCAGGTAGACGGCGACCGTCGTCTTGCCCGTCCCTCCCTTGAGGTTCACGACCGCCAGGCGCATCCCCGGACCCATCCAGTCAATCAGCCCTTAAGTAATGAAGTATTTAAGTAGAAACGCCTACCGCCCCGCCTATCGTATCCGATTTCGGCCCAGACTTCTACTCCTCGGCATCCCGTCATTCAGCAATACAGGTATGAAGTAATGCAGTCAGGAAAGAAGGCCTTCTTCCAGGTCCCAGAAGGTCGTCCAGCTCGCCGTGTCTGCGGGGAGCCGTCTGTTACCCGGGACGGCCACGACCCGAAGGCCGGGTACGCGTCCGAATTCCTCGGCGTTCGCCGTCAAGAGGTCCAGGTCATGCTCCAGGGCCGTCCCAAGGGCCTCCAGGTCCGAGACCCGGCCGGCCCGTCGGGCGCCGTACTCGACCTCGTAGACGGTCACGGCGCTGAGGTCCCCGTCGTCATATCCCGCCAGGAGGGCCTCCAGCCGCGTCTGTCCCCGCAGGTGCCGGACCAGGGCTGAGGTGCCATGTCTGCCATCCGGCATGAAGTTCCGCCAGGGCGGCCTCGACGGCCGGCTCGTCGGCCCAGCGCCCGTGAAGGCGCTCGAGGGCCTGGCGGCGGCGTTCGGCGACCAGCCGTCGGAGTTCGCCCAAGGCCCGTTCGACGGCTTCCGAGACGCTGGAGGCCCCCGTGTAAGCGACGGCCCACCGCAGGAGTTCGGGGTCGCGCACGTAGATCGTCGTGCGGGCCACGCCTGTCCTCTCCGTCGTCCTCTGGATACGATCGTCCCATAGATAGTAGTGTTACCACCGATGTCCGTCCACAGCGCGGTCACCCCGCTCCCATCCGCCGGAAGAGCAAAGAGCATAGTGCCCATTCGCTTTGCCCTTCTCCTGCTCCCGATAGGCAAAGG
>JAUQPV010000036.1 GCA_030550225.1 Acidobacteriota bacterium
GGATGATGGGCGGTGGGATGGCTTCCGGCTCGGGAGGGGGACACCGGGGTGACGGCCGGTTCCCTAAGGATGACACCGCCATAACTGGCGGTGTTAGGATGGGATAGACGCCGCCATGACTGGCGGCGCCGGGACAGGATGACACCGGCATGACTGCCGGTGTTCCGAGGATGGATGGCGGTCTGCCCACCTGCCGACTTCCCCCCTGAACTAAGCTTGCATCTTGCAACTTATGCCTGTATCCTGCTCTACCCTCAGCTCGTAACCCACCTGCAGGCATTGGGAGGAGGCTCCCATGAAGATCGCCGTGTGCGTCAAGCAGGTCCCGAATCGGGATTACACGCTGAGTCTCACGCCAGACGGGCAGTGGGTCCGAGAAGAGGGTTTGGCTTGGGAGATCAACGAGTCGGACCTATACGGTATC
Source organism: Acidobacteriota bacterium (assembly GCA_030550225.1). Classification (GTDB taxonomy): domain Bacteria; phylum Acidobacteriota; class HRBIN11; order HRBIN11; family HRBIN11; genus HRBIN11. The sequence continues at coordinate 425 of JAUQPV010000036.1, forward strand.
GAGGCGGCCCTCCAACTTCGGGAGCGGTGGGGCGGCGAGGTCCTGGCCGTCGCTGTCGGACCCGAGCGGGTGACCGAGGCGCTCCGGAAGGCCCTGGCGATGGGCTGTGACCGGGCCGTCCTCGTTTCGGACCCCCGCATCCCGCGAACGTCCCCCTACTGTGTGGGTCGGGTCCTGGCGGCCGTCCTGGCCCCCGAACGCCCGGACTTAGTCATCACGGGGATCGCCTCGGAGGACCTGGGATTTGCCCAGACGGCCGGCGTGATCGCCGAATGGCTGGGCTACGAATCCCTCCCCCTGGTCATCGGTCTGGAGGCCCCTCAGCCGGACCGTCTGCACATCCGGCAGGAGCTTGAAGGCGGCGTGTTCGACGAGGTCGAGGTCGAACTCCCGGCCGTCCTTATGATCCAGTCGGGCGCGAATCAGCCCCGGTATGCCTCCCTCAAGGGCATCATGGCGGCCAAGAAAAAGCCCCTGGACGTGAAGCGGTTGGAAGACCTTGGCCTGACGCCGGATGACCTGCGGGGGACCCACAGCCGTCTGGAGTGGCTCGGGATGGAAGTCCCCGTTCAGACCGTGCAGGTCGAGTTCATCACGGGAGCTCCTGACGAGATCGCCGAGCGGCTCCTGGAGAAGCTCAAGAAGGAAGCGCGGGTACTGTAATTCGGGAGTGCGGCAATTCGGCAGTTTGGCAGACAGGCAGGAGGTCCATGGGGCAACGCTCAGACTGCGAGAAATGGATTTAGGAGTTACGCACTTGAGTTGAGAAAGATTGGAGTAGCGTCGTTTATAGGCGCGTTAGAAACGTCTGATAAGTCCTGTTACTACAAACCAACTGCGTAAGCCCTTCCATCCATTGCCCGCGGGGAGAAGGGAAGCATCTGAGCGTGTCCCATGGGCCCATCTGCCCACCTGGCTATCTACCGAATTGCCGGACTGCCGAACTCCCGCAAGGAGTACGCCATGGGTATCATCTGGACAATCGCGGACTATCGGGGCGCTCGACTAAATCCGCAAACGGTCGAACTGGTCGCCGCCGCCCAGGAGTTGGCTGAACGCCAGGGCCATCGGGTCTGGGCCGTCCTGGCCGGGGCCGACCCGGCGCCCCTGGCGGAGGCGCTCCGGACTTATCCGATCGAGAAAGTTGTCCTCCTGCGTCATCCCCAGTTGGCCTATCTATCGGCCTTTCCCTTCCTGCAGGCATTGCGGTTTCTGGCCGACCGGACCGAACCGCCGGCCTGGGTCCTCTATCCTCACACGTACCGCTACTATGACATCGGGGCCCGCCTGGGAGTGGCCTTCCGGTCCGAGACGGTCTCGGACGTCCAGCGTATCGTCTGGGAGGGGGCCGAGCCGATCCTGATCAAGCCGACCTTTACGAACAAGTTCATCGCCCGGATTCGTCTGACGGGACCGGGGCCTCACGTCGTCGGTCTTCAGCCGGGCGCCGTCTCGGCCGATGCCGTCCGGACGGGGGGCTCCCCGGAAGTCCTGGAGCTAACGCCGGAGATCCAGCAAGCCGGCCGGCGTCACCTCGTCCGGAGCATTGAGGCCGCCCGGGGGAAGGTCGACCTGGCCAATGCCCCTATCATCATCGCCGTCGGCCGGGGCATCGGGAGCAAGGAGAACCTGGCCCTCGTGCAAGAGCTCGCCGATGCCCTTGGGGCGGCCCTGGGGGCGTCCCGGCCCGTCGTAGACGCCGGGTGGCTTCCCTTCGAACACCAGATCGGCAGTTCAGGCCAGACGGTCGCTCCCAAGCTATACATCGGCGTCGGCATCTCGGGGGCCATGCAACATGTCGTCGGCATCAAGGGCTCGAAGGTCATCGTGGCCATCAATAAGGACCCCGAGGCCCCCATCTTCAAGATCGCCCACTACGGGATCGCGGAAGACCTCTTCAAGGTCGTTCCGGCGTTGACGAAGAAGGTCCGGGAGTGGAAAGAGAAGGGCCTCCTATGACGAAAGTTCTCATCTGATGTCTCAATACGGGGCAACCCGATTCCCCAGTCCCAGGGGATTTAGTTCGTCAAGTCCGGTAGCGGGCGTTCAGGCGGACGTAGTCCTCCGTCAGGTCGGAGGTCAGGACGGTCGTGCAGGCCGACCCCCGCCGCAGGCGGACCCGGACGTCGACGGTCGCCTGCCGGAAGATGCGCTTGATCGGCCCGCCCGGGTTCGACTGGAGCCGACCGTCGGCGTAGACCCGATAGGGGCCGACCCAGACTTCGGCCTCGGTGGCCCGGAATCGAACGCCGGCCGAGCCGAGAGCCGCCAGGATCCGGCCCACGTTGGGGTCGCCCCCGGCGAGGGCCGTCTTGACGAGGGGCGAGTGGGCTACGCGGTAGGCCAGCCGCCGGGCTTCCGCCCACGATCGGGCACCCTCGACGTGGACCCGCAGGACGCGGGACGCCCCTTCGCCATCCTGCACGATGGCCTCGGCCAGGTGCTGGCAGACCGCCCGGAGGGCCTCGGCGAAGGCCGCCCAGGCTGGCGTGTGCAGGCGGATCTCTTCATGGCCGGCCGTCCCGTTGGCCAGGACGACGACCATGTCGTTGGTGCTCGTGTCGCCGTCGACCGTGATAGCGTTGAAGGACGTCTCGACAGCCTGCCGGAAGGCGACGGCCAGGGCCTCCCGCCCGATGACGGCATCCGTCGTCAGGAAAGCCAGCATCGTCGCCATGTTGGGGCAGATCATGCCGGCCCCCTTGGCGATCCCCCCGATGCGCACTTCGGCCCCGTCGACCCACAGACGGGCGCCGGCGACCTTTGGGAAACGGTCGGTCGTCCGGATGGCCTGGGCGGCGTCCATCCCACCCTGGGGCGATAGCGCCTGGACGGCCTTGGCGATGCCCCGCCGGATCTTGGCCATCGGAAGACGCGGCCCGATGACGCCCGTCGAGGCCACGACGACGGCCTCTCGCCGGTCCAGGCCAAGCGCCTGACGGGTCCACTCGGTCATCGTCTGGGCGTCCCGGAGACCCTCCCGGCCCGTCCCGGCGTTGGCGATGCCGCTGTTGGCGACGATGGCCTGCAGGAACGGACTTCGGCGCACGTGCCGACGAGATACCTGGACGGGCGCCGCCGCAAAGACGTTTCGGGTAAAGACGGCATCGGCGACGGCCGGCCGGTCGCTGACGATGAGGGCCAGGTCCGGCTTGCCCATCGGTCGGATGCCGCAGGCGACACCGGCGGCCTGAAATCCGCGGGGATACGTGACATGGCCGTCCTCGAAGAATTCCCACGCCTTCACGATTTGTCTCCTGTGCTGGGATGATTCCCGACATGGGGACGCCGGCATGATGGCCGGCGCGCTTTACGGTTGACGCCAGCATAACTGCTGACTCTTGAGGGAGACGCCGGGATAACTCCCGACGTTCGGATGGACCCGTCCCCCGTTGATCAGGACCGTGCTTTGAGGGGTAGAGGGAAGCCCCCTTACGAGTCCGGGGCCTCATCCCGTTCTTGCAGGATCTGCCAGGCCTTCCTGATCTGCTGACGGACGGCGTCCGGTGAAGTCCCCCCCGGGAGGTTCCGTCGCCGGACGGCCGCCGCGGGGTCCCAGACTTGACGGACGCTCTCGTCCACGGCGGGGAGCCACTCGGCCAGTTCCGCTGGCGTGAAGCTCTCCGGCGGACGGCCGACGGCCTCGGCGTGCGCCACAAAGCGGGCGACCGCCTGCTGGGCCGTCCGGAAGGGAACGCCCCGGGCGACCAAGAAGTCCACGAGTTCGACCGTCAGGGTCCACGGCTGAAGTCGAGCCCGGGCGACGTCGGCCCGGACGGTCGTACCCTCGACGACCTGCCGCATGACGGTCAGGGCCTGTCGGAGGTCCTCGGAAGCTTCCAGGAAGTACGTCTTATCCCACTGGAGGTCTTTGCTATAACCCCAGGGGAGACCCTTGAGCGTCGTGCTGAGGCCGACCAGGGCACCCAGCCAACGGCCCGCCAGCCCGCGGACGAGCTCGAGGACGTCCGGATTCCGCTTGTGGGGAAGCAAGCTGGAGGACGTCGTCAGAGCTTCATCGAGGGCCAGCCATCCGAACTCGTCGCCGGAAAACAGGACCCAGTCCTCGGCCATCCGAGACAGGTGAATCCCCGTCGTCAGGCAGGCGTACAGGAAATCCAAGATGAAGTCCCGGTCGCTGACGGTGTCCAGGGCGTTGTCGGTCGGGCCCAGAAAGCCGAGGCGTCGGGCCAGGGCCGCTCGGTCGATGGGCACGGTCGTCCCGGTCAGGGCGCCGGACCCATACGGGCAGGCGTCCATCCGGCGGAGGGCCGTCCGGAAGCGGTCCCGGTCCCGCTCGAAGGCAAAGAACCAGCTCATCAGATAGAAGCCCCACGTCATGGGCTGGGCCTGCCGGAGGTGGGTATAGCCCGGGACGACCGTCTCGACGTGACGTTCGGCCTGCTGGACCAGGCTCGCCTGGAGGGACCGGATGCCCCCGAGGAGGTCCGCCCCGGCCCGCCGGATGTAGAGCCTCTCGATGGTCACGACGTCTTCGTTTCGGCTCCGACCTGTGGCGACCTTAGCGGCGACGGGGCCGACGGCCTCGGCCAGGACGGCCTCGACGGCCGTATGCACGTCCTCGAAGTCGCCGGTCGGGGGCTCCGCTTGGGCGGCCATCCGACCGAGGGCCTCGGCCAGGGCCTGAAATTCGGCATCGCTGAGGAGACCTGCCCCATGCAAAGCCCGGGCATACGCCCGGGTCGCCTCGACCTCCTCTCGCCAGAACCCTCGGTCGACGGGATAGGAGGCCTGCCATGCGTCGAGATCGCTCCGGGGCTTTTGGAAACGGGACGCCCATAGCCGCTTCATCATCCTTCCTCCGAGACGCCGACCGGGAGGTCCACGGCCCGGCGGCGGGCGGCGTAGTACTCCTGGGACTCCAGGCCCCAGAGGCGGATGAAGCCCTCGGCCGCCCGGTGGTCGAAGACGTCGTCGACGTCATACGTCGCCAGCCGCTTTTGATACAGCGAATAGGGCGACTCCCGGCCCATGACCTGGACGTGACCCTTCCAGAGCCGCAGGTGGACCGTGCCTGTCACGACCTCCTGGGTCTTCTGCATGAACGCGTCCAAGGCCTCCCGCAGGGGCGAGTACCACAGGCCGTAGTAGACGAGCTCGGCGTACTTCAGGTCCATCGCCTGCTTGAAGTGCAGGAGCTCCCGAGGGAGGACCATAGATTCCAGGGCCGCGTGGGCCTGCAGGAGGACGGTCGCCGCCGGGGCCTCGTAGACCTCCCGAGACTTGATACCGACCAGACGGCTCTCGATGTGGTCGATGCGACCTACGCCATGGAGGCCAGCCCATTCGTTGAGCGTCTGGATGAGCGTCACGGGGGGCGTCGGCACGCCGTTGAGGGCCACGGGGACGCCCGCCTCGAAGGTCACGCTACACTCAAAGGGCGTATCCGGTGCCGCCGCCACCGAACGTGTCCACTCGAAAGCGTCCTCCGGGGGCTCGGCCATCGGGTCTTCCAAGACGCCGGCCTCAATGGACCGACCCCAGAGATTCTCATCGATGGAGTAAGGCTTGGCCTGGGAAGCTTTGACGGGAATCCCCCTCTCTTCCGCATACCGGAGGAGTTCCGGCCGGGACATCCGCCACTCCCGCACGGGGGCGATGACCTTCAGGCTGGGGTTCAACGCCGCGACGCCCAACTCGATACGGACCTGGTCATTCCCCTTGCCGGTACATCCGTGAGCCACGTACTCGGCCCCCTCCCGCTCGGCGACCGCCACGAGATGACGGGCGATCAGCGGTCGGGAGAGGGCACTGATCAAGGGATAGACGCCCTCATATCGGGCGTTGGCCCGGAGAGCCGGAAAGACGAAGTCTCGGACGAACTCGTCCCGGGCGTCGACGACGTACGCCCGGAGGACCCCCAGCCGGCGAGCCTTCTCGGCGATCGGCATCAGGTCCTCTTGCTGACCCACATCCAGGGTCAGCGTGACGACTGACAGGCCGTACCGCTCCTGAAGCCATCGAATGCTACAGGACGTGTCCAGCCCGCCGGAATAAGCGAGGACGACTTTCGGCATCACGAACCTCCGAATCGTGAAATGGCCTCAGATTACGGACCATAGACCCCGACTGGACCGAGCCCCTTGGAATGCCCGGTCCTGGGACCTCGAACCTACCGCGAAGTCATTCCGAGACAGAGGAACACCGGAGTCCTCTGGGTGGGTCTATGGTCCATGGTCGGGGACCCCTCTTGCCTGGAATCCGACCCCCTCATCCGCCCCGACCCACGTGCCCCCACCGCCCTCCTCGATCTGACGAGTCAGGGCCACCGGGCCAAGACCCGTGATAAGGACCCGACGGACCCCCCGGGCCAGGGCCTCGACGGCGGCGGCCGCCTTTGGAATCATGCCGTCTCGAATGATGCCCGCCTGGACGAGGCGGTCGAAAGCCTTCGGCGTCAGCCACGGCAGGCGCCGGCCGGCGGCGTCCAGCACGCCGGGCGTGTCCGTCAGCAGGAGCAGGCATTCCGCCTCAAGGGCCCCGGCCACGGCCGCCGCCACCTCGTCGGCGTTCACATTCAGGGCCCGCCCGTGACCGTCCGAACAGATGGGCGCCAGGACGACGACCCAATCGTTCTGAAGAAGCGCCTCCAGGACCTCTCGTCGGACGTGGACCGGCTCTCCGACCTCGCCCAGTCCGGGCCGCCGGCAAGCGACGATCAGGTCCAGGTCCCGACCCGAAAGGCCGAGGGCCGAAATCCCTTGCCGTTGAAGCCCCCCGACCAGCCGCCGATTGATGACACCCGAGAGGACCATCTCGGCGACGGCCAGGGTCGATGGGTCCGTGACCCGTCGACCCTGGACGAAACGGGCTTCCAGGCCGAGCCGAGCACTCATCTCGGTGATCTCAGGCCCGCCGCCGTGGACGATCACGACGGCATGGCCCCGGCCCCGCAGGCCCGCAACCTCGGCCACGACCGTCGGCCAGGTCGCCTCGTCCAAGAGACGACCGCCGACCTTCAAGACGACTGTCTTCATCCGTCGCCTCCTTCGACCGGGAGACCCAGCGTCTCGTCCCACCCCATCCGGATGTTCATCGTCTGGATGGCCTGACCGCTGGCACCCTTCAAGAGATTGTCAAGGACCGCCACGAGGACGACCCATCCCGTCTCGTCGGCCCCAACGACCCCGATGTCGCACCGGTTCGTTCCGACGACATCGTGAAGCGTCGGGACCTCACCCAGGGGCCGGACCCGCACAAAGGGCCGACCTGCATAAGCCTCCGCCAGGCAGGACCAGACCGTCCGCGCCGTGGCCCCCCCTCGTAGGGCCGCATAGGCCGTCACCATCAGGCCCCGTCGAACGGGTAAGAGGCCCGCCGTAAACAGGACGTGGCTCGGCGTTCCGGCCCAGGCCTCCAAGTAGTGCTCGATCTCACCCACGTGCCGATGCCGCCGACCGGCCGAGTAAACCGTGAAGTTCTCTTGCACGCCTACGAAGTGGGTCCGCTCCGTCGGCGTCCGACCGGCGCCCGTCACGCCCGACTTCGCATCGACGACGATCGGTCGGGTTTCGACCAAGCCGGCCCGGACCACCGGCAAGACGGCCAGCCAGACGGCCGTCGGGTAGCACCCGGGATTGGCGATGATCTGCCGGTCCCGAGCCGCCTCGGCGTTCCATTCCGGCAGGACTAAGACGGCCTCGGCCAAACGCTCCGGACACGGATGAGGCATCCCATACCAGGCGGCATAGAGGTCGGGCGTCGGGAACCGAAAATCCCCGCTTAGGTCGATGACCCGGGCCCCTCGGTCGGCCCAGGTAGCCACCCAGCGGGCCGACTCACCATGCGGCAAACACGAGAAGACCCAATCGACGGAATACGACAGGGCCTCCTCCGGGGTGCACCACGGCCCGGGGAACCCGCGTGTCCCGACGGCGTCCGGCTGACGCGCCGTCGCAAAGACGACCCGGACCCTGGGGTGCCGTCGGAGGCACCAAAGGAGTTCGAGGCCCGTGAATCCGGACCCGCCGAGGACGCCGACTTGGAGGGTCTGCATGGCGTTGCGTCTCCGCTTTCAGGTTTGGGACGGGCCATCGTCGGGCGCCGGCCCGTCCGGCGCCGATTCCGGCCATTGGCCTGGACCCGTCACCCCAAGGGCATTTTCGAGGCCTCCCATCGGCGTGAACATCCCCACCAATTCCAGATAGAAATTTGATTTATACATTAGATTTATGGAATCCGAAGACAAGTCCCGCCTCGGAAAGGTCAGAGGACCGCCGGGACCTTAAGTCTCGAGGGAATTCCAATCGGAGGGATCGTTTAGGCAGGCCTATGCCGGCGACGCAGGGTCGAGGTCACCGGGTCATGGGGGGCACACGACACAAGGATCATGGGCGTATATCCGATTGAATTGGGGTCCTCGGTATTCGGCATTGGACATCGGGTTTCCGTATGCGACTGAATCCCCGACACGGAAAGCCGAACACCGCATGTAGTCTTTAATCTTATTCCGGCCTCCCGTCCCTGTCAAGCCCTGGCGCCGGGGGTGACTGTTCCATTTTTTGGTGGGTTGGGGAGGGACCTCCTCGGCCGGGGGTTTCCCACCGGTCAAGGAGACTCGTCTCAGGTGAGCCCTCCCGCCAACCCGGCGATGGCCTGGGTCAGTTAGCAGGTCGTCTCGACCCCGGCCCGCGTCTTCAGGCCCCGGGTCGTCCGACGACCGATCCTCGGTTCGGCCTGGATGCCCCGTCGTCGAAAGCCCCTAAGGAAGGTCGTGGGATTTATGAGACTGTTTCCACCCGGGGCAGGGCCTGACCTACTCCCGGGAATGACTCCCGTCATGGCTCACGACGATGCGGGTCTTGCTCCCCTTGACGGCCCCGACCAGCAAGCCTACCCCACTGGCGAAGGGAACTATAAGTAAACTATGGTATAAACCAACCTCTCGGCGGAACAGCCCAGGTTTCTCCGGCGGTTTGCCCCGGAGGCGGAGACGGCTACCCGCCAGGTCCTGCGGGCCCTGCTCCGACTCTTGGAGCAAGACCCGGACCTGGCTCACCGGGTTCTCACCGACTTAGGGAATAACGCTCCCACCGATGGCGCCAGGACCCATCGATTCGGGACCTGACGGCAACCGTCCAGGTCGCAGAAGTGACCGTGGATTAGGCCGCCCCCCGGGCTTCTTTAGGGCGTATATCCGGCGACGGTGACTCGAGGTTTCTGAGACCCCGTGGGAAGTCGGAATACAAAGAACAAAATTGATTTACTGTTTAGCGGTCTGACCGCCTCGACTTGAACTTTATCGTTGATTAAATTTACTACTTGACCATTAACCTCCGGGACATCAGAGTAAATAATATCTGATTCTTCAAAAACTACAGGGGAAGGTGGAGTCCACTCGACCCGGAATATGACCCATACGGGTCGGGGGAAAAAGTCCAAGTCAGAAGACCCTAAGGCCCGCCATCGGACCCGGAGGCGGGGCAATCCCCCTTGGACTCCAGAGGGAGGCTGTAAGGAAAAGATGATCTGCCTCATGGGCTCTAAGGCGGATGGAAGGACCGGCCTCGGTTCAAGGGTTATCTTTTGGAATTGAGTACGGGCATATTCTCGATCATTGGTCGTCTCTAACCGGAGGTCCAGCGGCCGACCCTCTGCATCGACCTGATGAAATGAAAAGACAGCCCATGCCTCTGTTTCACCATGGGCCTCTAAGCTCGAGGAGTGGAAGGCAGTTCCTTGAGGTCCTAATAGACACCAGTTATATCGAGGACAGGAGACCCTTATCTGAAGGCCACCCCCGTAGGACCACCTACATGGAGCCCCAGAAGGACACGCGCCATCTATGCAATAAAGTGCGTCAGGATCATATATGCATTCATAATCCCGAGGGCAATTCCAACACACATCGATACAATAAGCACTGGGTGCCCAAGCCCGGCCACCCCAGATATCCATGATGATGAAACCTATCGTAGTAATACCAAGAATTCGAATCATGCCCAACGCGACCCGAGACAGAGAAACCCCTTCCGCCATAGCCATCTCCCCCGAAGGAAATTAGAAGCAGTCTCAAAATCCCCTCTTCCCGCAGGAGAAGGGCCAGACATGAGGGCCCTCACCCTAACCCTCTCCCACAGGGAGAGGGTTTTGTTAGGCGATCTTAATTTTATTCCGGTCTCCCGTCCCTGTCAAGCCCTGGCACCGGGGTGGCCGGGGGCGGTGGATTCTGCCAGAGCTGACCCGACGTGAAGTCATAGCCGACTCGCAGGGTCCCGCCCGGGGGAAGGTCGATCGGGACCCGGTAGCTCCGGCCGTCCGATCGGCGGAACTCCAGCTCATGGGGTCCCGCCGGGAGTGGGACGACGGCCGGGGTCTCCCCGTAGCGGCGGCCGTCGATCCAGACCTCACTCCAGGGCCAGCTATTGACGTAAAGCCTGGCCGGTGTCGGCGGTGTCACCCGGAGGTTCACGGCCTGACCGGCGGGGACCTCGACCGTGAACTCTTGGGGTGCCGGGGGCGGGCTCTTATCGGTTGAAAGCCACACGACACGGACCCGATGGGTGCCCGCCGGGACTTGGATCTCGGCGACGGGCGTCGTGGCGGCCAGGGCATCGTCGACGTAAATCTGGGCCGGCTCTTGAATGCTCACGACCAGACGCCCCATCGCCGGCGGGGTCGGGACGGCGGGGGCTGGCGCCTCGGCCTTTGAGGGCGGTGCGACCGGTCGCTGGGCTGGGGTCGGCAGAGACGGCCGCTCAGAACGCATCAGTCGGCGGACGATCCAGTACCCGGAGAAGCCGACGGTGAACACGACCCCGAGGCCTATGATGACCAGGCCGATACGAGCGGCCGTGGGGACGGTGGATGGGGGAGGAGTCCGGTCGGTGGAAAGGGGGGCTTCCGGCGTCGGGCTTCGTACTGGCTGGGGTGGCGGCTCAACAGGTTCAAGGGCTGGTGGGGCCGGCATCTCCGCAGGACTGGGCGGCGCCAAGGCTTCTTCGGATGGGACCTCCAGGCTGGGACGGTCGATGATGCGGGTCTCCTCGGTGTCCATCGTCTCGAAGCTCATCAGCCGCGGGTCGATGTAGACTGTCGGCTTTTCGTCTGGGGCCGTCTCCAGCGACGTCGAGACGGGCGGTGCTGTCTCTTCTGGAGGCGTCCGGGCCGTCTCTTCCTCCAAGGGGCGACGACACCAGGGGCAACGGTCCAGGCCGATCAGGACTTTCTGACCGCAATACGGGCAGGGTCGGTGAAATTCGGGGGGTAGCCGTTGGGGGACGGTGATGATTTGGGTCTTATCCTGATCCCGCAGGGGTACGTCGCATAGGGGGCACGTGTCCCGTTCGTCGGGATAGGCAGAGCCGCACGAGGGACAGACTCGCATCTACGTCTCCAGCCGCCGGACACCCGGGACCTGACACCCGTTCAACTCACGACGCCGAGCTCCCGGCCGACTCGGCGGAAGACCTCGAGGGCGAAGTCGAGGTCTTCCTTGGCATGGACGGCCGAGATCATGACCCGGATCCGGGCCTGGCCCCGGGGTACGGTCGGGTAGCCGATGGCCTGGGCAAAGACATTGTGTTCGAACAGGCGCTTCGAGAACTCGGTCGCCAGTCGGGCGTCGCCCAGCATGACGGGCGTGATGGGCGTCTGGCTCCGGCCCGTATCGAAGCCCAGCTGGCGCATGCCTTCCTTGAAGTAGCGGGCATTTTCCCAGAGGCGTTCGACGAGTTCTGTACTCTCCGTCAGGATGTCCACAGCGGCGATGCAGGCCGCCACGTCGGGCGGCGTGACGGCGCTGGAGAACAGAAACGGCCGGGCCTTCTGCCGGAGGTACTCGATCAGCCGGGCCGAACCGGCCACGTACCCTCCGACGACGCCGAAGGCCTTCGACAGGGTCCCGATCTCGATGTCCACCTGTCCGTGAAGGCCAAAGTGGTCGACGATGCCGCGGCCGCCATGACCGAGGACGCCCTCGCCGTGGGCGTCGTCGACCATCAGGATGCACTCGTACTCCTTTGCCAGACGCGTCAATTCCGGCAGGGGCGCGATATCGCCGTCCATGCTGAACACGCCGTCCGTCACGAGGAGCCGTCGCCGGTACTTAGAGGCTTCCCGTCGCAGGAGGTCTTCGAGGGCCTGCACGTCGCAGTGGGGATAGCGGAGGATCTGGGCCCGGCTGAGGCGGCATCCGTCGATGATGCTGGCGTGGTTCAATTCGTCGGAGAAGATGGCGTCTTCCGGCCCGACGAGGGCCGGGATCGTCGCCAGGTTGGCCGTGAAACCGGACTGGAGGGACAGCGTAGCCTCGACATGTTTGAACTCGGCGAGCTTCCGCTCCAGCTCCAGGTGGAGGCTCATCGTCCCGGCGATGGTCCGGACGGCGGCCGGGCCGACGCCGAACCGCTCGATAGCCTCTTGGGCGGCCTTCCGGAGGGCCGGGTGATTCGCAAAGCCTAAGTAGTTATTCGAGCACAGATTCAAGACCCGTCGGCCCTGGACGGTGATCCAGGCGCCCTGCGGGCTCTCGATGGTCCGGATGTAGATGTACAGGCCCTGGGCCTGGAGTTCCTGGAGTTCCGTATCGATGAAGTCCAACACGCCCATCGTCGGCCTCCTGGCTCATGCGGAAGCCAGTCCGTGTAAAGGTCGGACCAGCTCCAGGTTGGGATACAGGGCGACTTTGGCGCAATCCCCGGCCTCCATCTGGCAGAATGCCGCCTCGAAGGCCTCCAGGGGGTACTCGTGGGTAATCAAGCGCTCGAGGGGGACCTTGCCGTCTCGGAGGAAGGCCTGGACCCGGTACCAGGTCTGGAACATGTGACGGCCCGTGATGCCGTACATACGGGCGCCCTTGAAGATAAAGCCATCCGTCAGGTCGACGGGCACCGGCGTCGGCAGGAGGCCCAAGAGGGCAACCCGCCCGGCCATGGCCAGGGCCTTCAACCCCAGGTCCAGGGCCGCTGGATGGCCGGACATCTCGAGGACGACGTCGACGCCCTCGCCCTGCGTGGCCTCCATGATGAGGTCCAGGACGGGTTCTCGCGTAGGGTCCCACACCTGATCGGCTCCCATCTGGAGGGCCAAAGACCGCCGGAAGGCGTTCGGGTCCGTCGCCCCGACCCAGTCGGCCCCGGCGGCCCGGGCGACGCCGATGGCCATCAGGCCGATAGGGCCACAGCCGGTCACCAAGACGCGGGCGCCGGCGACCGACTCGCAGAGGACCGTATCGACGGCATTCCCGAAGGGCTCCTGGATGGACGCCACGGCCGGATGCCACCGAGGGTCGTTGCGGACCAGGTTCATCGCCGGCACGCAGACGTACTCGGCGTAACTGCCGGGTCGGTGGATGCCCAGGATTTGAAGCCGGTAGCACACGTGCATGTTCCCCGTCCGGCAGGCCCGACACCGGCCACAGACGATATGGGTCTCGACTGAGACGTAGTCCCCCTCTTTCCAGGCCTCGACGTGCCGACCGACGGCGACGACCCGGCCGGCCACTTCATGGCCGATGACCAGTGGGGGCCGAATGTTCCGCTGGGCCCAATCGTCCCACCGGTAGATGTGGACGTCCGAACCACAGATGGTCGTCGCCAAGACCTGGATCAGGACTTCGTCGGGGCCCGGTGTAGGGACCTCGACTTCGTCGAGGACCAGACCCGGCTCCGGCCGGGCCTTGATGAGTGCTTTCATCTTGCGGGTCATACGCAGTCTACCAGGAATCGGTGTTCGGTCTTGGGTGTTCGGTGGTAGGCATGAAAGACCACGGACCACAGACCTGTTTTGGAAGCCCGGTTCGCTTCGCCCCGAAACGGGGTATTCCGACGACGCCGTCAGGTCTGGGGTCTATGGTCTCTTTTAGACCGAACACCAAACACCCAGCACCTAACACCCAAGGATCGGGCATCACGCCCCATTATACACCGTTCCCTCGA
>JAUQPV010000356.1 GCA_030550225.1 Acidobacteriota bacterium
CGGCCGCCACGTCGGACGACCCTTCGCCTGCCCGTCCACGCCGAGATCCCCGACGACTACATGCCTTCGGAACGCCATCGGATGTACTACTACCGGGCTCTGGCCGAGGCGGATACGGTCGAACGGGTCGAGGCCCTTGCCCAGGAACTGCGGGACTGCTACGGTCCCCTCCCCGAGGCCGTCGAGAACCTCCTTCACTTGGCCCGCCTACGGGTCGAGCTCCAACGGGAGGGCGTGACCGAACTGAGCGTCCAGCAAGACGCCCTCGTCCTGCGGCTGGACGTCCCCGACGATGCCCGCCTGCAGGCGTGGCTCCGACGATTGGCCCGGCTCCCAAAGGCCCGCGTCGAACCCCCGGACCGGGTCGTCCTCCCCGGATGGCCCCGGACGGCCCCGGTGACCGAGCTGGTCGACTGGCTTCGGACCCATGTGCTGACCTGAAAGGGCATAGGGCAAATATCCTATGCCCTTTGCGCTTTGCCCTTCAGGGGTGGGTCGAGATGACAAAGATTTTCTTTTGATCTATCCTTAGGCGGCGTTCTCACGGCATCCGCCAAGGTGGGGCGGTTGATGCTGAAAGTCCGGGACATCCTGCCGGGTCTGGAAGTGTGGGTCACCTTCCCCGAGGCCACGGTCCTCGAGGCTTCCCGCCTGATGGCCGAGCACCAGGTCGGGGCCCTGCCGGTCGTCAACGAGTACGGGCAACTCATCGGCATCGTGACCGAGCGGGACATACTCTACCAAGTCGTCGCCCGGGAGCGGGATCCCCGTCAGACGTCCGTTGCCGACATCATGACCCGAGACGTGGAGGTCGTCGACCTGGACGACTCCTCCCTCCAAGCCCTTTACAAGATGAGCGTTCGGCGGTGCCGACACCTGCCGGTCGTCCACGACAATCAGGTCGTCGGGATCCTGTCGATCAGGGACATCCTGTGGGCCGAGCTCCGCCGTCAGCAGGCGACGGCGGCTCAGGAAGCCTCCTCGGCCGAGACCCACGTCTGGGTCTGCATGCAGTGTGACTTCCGACTGACGGCCTGGATGCCGCCCGACGAGTGCCCCCAGTGTGGGGCCTCTCACAGCTTCCGGTTTTCTTTGGCATGAAGAGGGGCCAGGGCATGCAAGTTTCTCGTCAGGACTTTCCCGACCACACGGTCCTGGCCGTCGAGGGGCCGATTCGGATTGGGGAAAGCGCCCAGAAGTTCTATGACCGGGTGAAGGAGGTCCTCGACGCGGGCGTTTCGTGCATCTTACTGGACTTTCAGGGCGTCGACTACATCGATAGCACGGGCCTCGGCGAGCTCGTCGGCTTTCTGGAACGACTCCGGGGGACCTCGGCCCGGTTGGTCCTGATCCATCCCCGAGACCGCATCTTAAACCTCCTGCACATTACCGGCCTGGATCAGGTCTTCCCGATTTTTGATTCCCTGGCGGCGGCCCGGGCCCACCTGGGCCTCGGCGAGTCCGCGTGACGCCATTCCAAATTACGGTGGCAGACTGCGAATTGAGAATGGTGGATGCCCCTGTCTGCCCAAGACACCGGTATTAGGTCTTGGGTGCTGGATGTTGGGTTCTTGGAAAAGGACCCAATCCCAACACCTAACACCGAGTTGATCAGGATTTTCCCAAATCGAACGGCTTATGTTCAGTCGGAAGTACCACGGAACGGTTGGCCCCGAGGAAAGCGGTATGAGCACCGGGCTTTCAGGGTTTGGTTCCCAGAAGACCCAACACCCAGCATCCGACACCGAGCCCCAAGGTCCAATCCGCAATCCGCAATCCAAAATCCGAAATTGGATGTGGCGTCTCTGGGTCTTTGGCTTAGCCGGTCTGACATGGGTCGTCGTCCCTTCCGACGCACGGGCCTGGGAGTGTGATGTCCAAGCCTGGGCCTACCGTCAAACGTATCCATGGCTCCCGCCGGCCCTCCGGCGTCTGGTCATGCTTCAGGAAGAGGCCGCCCTGGCGACCGTCTGCCGGGTCCCGACGCCCGAAGAGGCCCAGGCCCTTCCCCGGCTCTTACCCCACTGGTTCCGGGAGGTCCCCCAGCGTCTTTACCAGAGGGGTCAGCTCGGTCCGGTCCTTCAGACCCTGCCGGAAAGTGCCCGATGGGTCCTCTGGCTCCACGACCCGGCCGTCTACCGGGAGGTCGACCCTTCTATCCGGCAGGCCTTTTATGACTTCACCCGACGGCACCTTGAGGAGATTCCACCCGTCTTTTACGGCTACCGGGACCCCGACCTCGAGGCCGGCCGCTGGGACCGATGGCTCCGAAAAGTCCAGGCCGAGTCCCGGGAATATGCCCAGATGCTGGCCCGGCCCGTCGAGTTTGGGCTCCCGCCGGAGCCCCCGGCGTGGGCCGGCTTGGACTTCCGGAGCACGGCCTTCGGGATCGCCGCCCTTCGGCTCCAGCGGGGCATCAGCCGGGTCGTCCAGGTCTGGCTGTACCTCTGGCGGCAGGGCCACGG
>JAUQPV010000357.1 GCA_030550225.1 Acidobacteriota bacterium
AGGCAACTGCGTAAGTCCTAATGCTAATCAGGGACTGCCCCCCTGTCAACTTTCCGGATGAGGACGACCGTCTGGTCGTCCTCCTGGGGGAGGCCGTCCCGAAACTCGTCGACGGCCGCAAAGACCTGCGTCAGGATGGTCGGAAGCGGGTCGGTCCGATGTCGGCGGACGACCTCGACGAGCCGCTGGACCCCGAACTCTTCGCCGGTCACGTTGGTCGTCTCCGTGATGCCGTCTGTGTACAGGACGAGCAAGTCCCCGGGTCGGAGTCGCTCGAACGACCGCTGGTAGGCGACCTCCATCGGGAGGCCCAGGACGGGTCCCCCGACCGTCAGGAACTGGACCGAGGCGTCGGCCCGCAGGATGAACGGCGGGACGTGACCGGCGTTCACGTAGATGACGTTGCCGTTCCATTCGATTTCGGCGTAAAACACGGGCGTGAAGCGACTCCCCATACTGACGTGCCGGAGGACGGCCGACAGCTTTTCCATCATCCGGACGATCTTGAGGTCCTCCTCGACGCCCATCCGGACGCCGACGACGACGTCCCGGGCTTGGAGGGCCGCCGGGAGGCCGTGGCCGATGGCGTCGGCGATCAGGACCCCCAAGATCGCCCGGGAGACGGGGATGAAATCATACACGTCGCCCCCGACGCTCTCGGCCGGCCGGGACAGAAAGGCGAACTCGTAGCCCGAGAAGTCGGGCGCCTCCTGGGGGAGGAGGGACTGCTGGATCTCCCGGGCCTGCTCGATGAAGGCGTTCAGTTCTCGGTGCCGTAAGACCATGTCGGCGACCTGCCGGATCGCCGCCAGGGCGTAAATGATCTCCTCGTCGGGCACTGGCTCGTGCAGGGTAAAGGAGACGAGAAACTCCTTATGCGGCCCCAGGGCGATGGCCGCGTATGTCTGGACCCCGACGACGTCCTCGATCCGAGGGTCAAAATCCGGGTCCGTCGCCCGCATCAGGACCCACCCCTGGCGAATCGTCTTCTGCACAGGCGGATAGTCCGCCGGGACCTCAAACCCGATGGGGACGGGGCCGGCCTGCCCGGCCTTGGCAAATAACCGGTAGACGGTATTGACCCGTCGGTAGGCCCGGGCCCCCGTGATGATGGCATACGGCGGGGCCGCATCCTCGACGAGGGCGTTCATGACGTACCGGACGATGGCCTCCGTGTCCTCTAACTTGGCGATGGTCGTCAGGGCCTGATAGAGACGGCGGTAGAGGCTCTGAGACCACAAACGATAGTCCGATTCCACGGGTCGAGACATCGGATCCCAGCGTCCGAAGAAGTGACGGAGTGATGAAAGGATGATGTAAGGATGATCCCGACCTGCCCGTCGGCCCAAGACCGTGGCTCGTCCCTTCGTTCCTTCGTCACTTCAAAAATCGTCCGCCCGAAGGGTTAGAAAGGCTGAATCCATATGGGTTTCCACGGGCCGAAGGCTATATCAAGAATGATTCGCCCGGAGCCAGCTCTCGAGGGCCCGGTGACGCTGACGGTACCATTCGAGTTGCTCCTCCAGCCACTGGACCCGATGAGCCAGTTCCTGATGCTGAAGGTTCAGCCGGGTCAGCTCGGCGACCAGGCGGTGGACCAGCTCGTGGAGTAGGCGGGTATGGTGAACCAGACGGTCGTTGAGTTCGACCTGCTGGTCGTTGAACCGGGCCTGTCGGTCGACCAGGGCATCGATGTTCAGGAAGAACCGGACGACCTTCCGGAACATGGACCGCAGACGGGCCAACCACGGCCGGGTCGATTGGAACAGGACGTCTGGATGGATATTGTAGTCCCCCCGCGTGTAAAACAGCGTGTCTGTCCGTAAAATGGGTCGAAAGAAGAAAGGTCGGATCCAGTTGGGATGGATTGGGGGCGGGACCTCCAGCAAGGCCAGGTCTTCGGCCTCCTCACGGAGGAGTTGCCTCTGCTGGAACTTGGACTGCACCCGCTGGCGGATGTCTTCCTCGATCTTTTCCCATTCGCGGCGAGCCTGTTCGCTGATTTCCTGCCAGTCCGGCCATTCGGTCATCATCCCGGGACCTCCATGGGATGGGAAAGATACAGGAGCGGGCTACGGGATGCAAGGGGGATTGCGAATTGCAGATTGCGAATTGCGAGGTCAGGGGTCGGAACAGGGGGCGACACCGACCCATTCGGGAGACGGCCTCCGAACATGGCGGCCAACATGACGACCGGCTCCGGCAGACGGACGTCGGGATGGTTTCTGGCGTTCTGGGGGTCGGAGGCATTCACCTACCCGGTAGACCACGACTTGGGACAGCCTACCATCCAGCACCGAACACCTGCCTCCCCAATCCGCAATTCGCGATCCGCAATCCCTCTTGCATCCCGCATCCCGCATCCTGTATCTTGCATCCTGCATCTTATAAGGCGCCGCCGATGAGTGACTGGAAGTCTCCCTGGGTCGATCCTCACTGGTGTCTGGCTGTC
>JAUQPV010000037.1 GCA_030550225.1 Acidobacteriota bacterium
CTGGCGACCCTGATGGGTCTACGGGTCCGGGTCCCCTTCCGGGTCGTGCTGTCCGACACGCTGACCCTCCAGGTCCTCCGCTGGTCCGGCGAAGGGGAGGTCTGGAGTCTGATCCCGGCCGGTCGGACGGAGTTTGCCCTGGCCCTCTTTACGAAGGAGGGGGACCGCGTGGTCCGGCGGACAGAGGTTCACCACGGCACCTGGTATCAGGTCTATCCGGCCCTTCAGGGCGACGACCGGCCGATCTTGTATCCCGAGCCCGGGGTCATCCCACTGGCCGGGTCCCCTCGAGTCGTCCGGATTCACGAGCGCCATCGGGTCGAGGCCTTGCTGACTCTGGCCCAACGGCCCGGGGCCTTTCAGGAAGCCGTCGAGATTTATGAGGTCCAGCCTTACTACCTGCGACCACCGGACATCCGGCGCGTGGAGACCCTCATTCCAAGCGGGCCCGGGCGTCCTCCAGGACCGGCCGAAGGATAGCTGCCACGTCGGGCTCGGCCGCCAGCTCGCCCCGTAGCAGGTAATCCAGGGTATTCCGCATGGCCGGCAGGTACACCGTCTTGCCCCGCCGGGCGACCTGATAGCCGAAAGTCCCCAAGGCCTTGACATGCCGTTGCAGGGCCGTCTGGACCCAGGCTGTCTCGTCGGGCACCCTGTCGGCGACCTCTGCCCAGAGGGTCCGGACCAGGCTCTCGGGTAAGACGACGTAGCAATCCAGGAGAAGGGACACGGGGTCGTACGTCAGGGGGCCGACCTGCATGTCTTGATAATCGATGACGGCCGACCGGCCGGCCTGGAGGAGGATATTCCGGCTGTGGTAATCCCGATGGCAGATACCCGTCGGTAAGCGATTCAGCCCATCGACGACTTGCCCAAAGCCGGCCCACAGGCGGGTCCGATCCCGTTCTGAGAGGCGCACCCCGGCCCAGCCCTCCAAAAAGTGATCCTCGAAAAACTGAAATTCGGGGACCCAGCGGTCGTGAAGCCGCCGACGGAATACGATCCAACCGTCGTCCCAGGGACCCGCCTGAAGGACTTGGAGCAGACCAAGCCAGGACCGGTATAAGACCTGGACCTGGGCAAGGTCACCGCGCTGGAGGGCTTCGGCGACCCAGGTCTGGGCCGGCTCACCGGCATCTTCCATCAGGACCCACCGCCGGTTTGTCTCGACGGCCCACAGGGTCGGGACCGGCCAACGGCGTCGAAGCTGAGCGTAAACGCTGAGCTGAATCGTGAACTGCTCGGCCAGCTCGGGCGGGACGACCATCACGACGGCCGAGAGGTCCGACGACCACGAAAGCCGGTAAAACTGACGTACAGAGGCGTCCCCCGCCAGGGGCCGGACTTCCGGCGTCGGCAGGCGCCTGACCCGCCAGACGGCAGCCGCTGACTGACACGCCCATTCGACAAAGGAGAACGTCATCTTCGGAGCCCCCAGGTCCCAGGTCTCGGATGTCGGTCCCCGTAGAGAATCCCTCCCACCCCCTATTCCGCCTCTCGCATCCCGCATCCCGTATCGCCTACAATATCAGGGATAGCCCCATCGAGGGAACGGGAGCGATGCGGCTACCGCCCAAATTGATTGAGATCATCGCCTTCCGGGTCGTCCAACGGCTCGTCGAGACCGGCGCCATCGTGTGCCGGGACCCCAATGTTCGAGATCAATTGGAGGCAGCCATCGAGCGGGCCCTAACCGAGGAATTCAAGCTGGAGGACCAACTCGACGAGGAAGTCCGGCGCATCCTGGCTCAGTATGCGGACCAGATCGACCGTTCTCAGGTCGAGTACCACGAACTCTTCCGGAAAATCAAGCAACGCCTGGCCAAAGAAAGGGGAATCGTCCTATGAGACGGCTGAGTCGGGAAAAGATCCATCGTCTGGCCGAGATCGTCGTGGACGTCCTCCAGAAACATCCCGGCGTGACGGTCCGGCGGGACCTTCGTCAACTCCGGTGGGACGTCTTCACCTGGATCGACCAAGTCCTCCAGATGGACGAAGAGATGGACGCCCGAGTCCGGGAAAAGCTCAGCCGGGCCTACCGCCACGTCCCTGAGGGGAGTAGCGAGTGGCAAATCCTGTATCGTCGTTTGTACGACGAGGAACTCCAGGGCCTGGGCAAGTACCGCCGGTAGGGGTGGCAGGACGGAATCCCGGTATTGGGTGTTGAGCATGGGGGTCGGGCCTTGTTCGAGACCCCGATCTCTGAATACCCAGCACTCCACACCTCTCTTCACGCATCCGTGAAGGCCCGGGGGGCCACGAGTAGGACGACGATGAGGTTCAGGAGATTCCCAAGCCAGAGAAGTCCTAACGGGAGAATCAAGGCCTGGCCCGGATAGTCCTGAAAGACCAGGATTGTTGCCCGGCCGGCGACCATGAAGGTCCCCAGCAGGATCGGGAATAGGGCCAGGGGGAACAAGAGACCCCGCTGGCGCGTCTCCATCAGGAGGGCCCCCAGGACGTGGCCTACCAGGACGTATCCGAGAATGGCCGAAAGCCACACGAGGAGGAAGCGGCCCAGGCGGCCCTGCCAGCTCCAATCGAAGAATACGGTGAACATGACGAGGACGAAGGCATGGACGCCGGCGATGGCCAAGAAGTTCGCCAGGACCTTACTCCAGAAAAAGGCGGCCGGCGACGGGAGGCCGGCCAGGACGACGGTATACCCGCTCCGGATGCGTTCGTGCTCAAAGGACTGGGCCATCAGGACTTGGCCTGTAAACCAGAAGACGACCCACAGGAGGGGCCCCGCCCACTCCCGGGCGGCCCGGGAGCCTGGCTCGACCGAGACGCTCAGAATGGCCAGCATCAGCAGGCCGTAGAGGACGACCATCGCCAGGGCTGGCGTCCCGACCGTCAAGAGCCGCCAGTCCTTCCACAGCAGACCGACCCAGTGCGACCCCACGAGCCGTCCGCCGACGCTATTCTGGATGGGTTCGCCGGCAGGAATCGACTCTCTCACGGACTGCCTCCCAGATGAAAGTCCCGTAACAGCCACTCGACCACGTTGAAGTAAATCAACAAGCCGGTCACGTCCATCAACGTGGCGATGAAGGGTGAGCTGGTGACGGCCGGGTCCACGCCGAGCCGCCGGAACAAGAAGGGTAGGACGACCCCGATGAGGTTCGCCGTCAGGGCGATGAGGACCATGGCGACGCCGACCGAGAAGGCGACCAGTGGATTATGACGGAACACGGCGATCCGAAGCCAAATGTAGAGACCCATGCTGACCCCGATAAGGAGGCCGACCCAGACCTCTTTCCACAGCACGCGCAGAAAGTCCCGTACACGGATCTGACCTGTCGCAAAGGCTCGAACGATGAGGGTCGTGATCTGGCTCCCCACGTTGCCGCCCGTCCCGATGAGGAGGGGGATCCAGGCCGCCAAGATGGCCAAACGGGCGATCAGGTGTTCGTAGTGGGCGATCACCGTCGAGGTCAGGCTTTCGGAGACAAATAGGAGGGTCAGCCAGGCAATACGCTTCTTGTAAAGCTCCAGGGGTCGGGCCCGGCCGTAATCGATTTCGGAGCCCTCCAAAGCGCTCAGCTTGTAGATGTCCTCCGTGGCCTCCTCTTCCAAGACGTCCATGGCGTCGTCGATGGTGACAATGCCGACCAAGCGGTCTTCGGCGTCTACGACGGGCATCGCCAGCAGGTCATACCGCTTCATCAGGCGGACGACCGTCTCCTGGTCGTCGGTCGTCCGGACAGCGATGACGGCCCGGTTCATGACGGCCTCGATGGGTTCAGACGGCTCGGCTAACAAGAGCTCCCGGAGGGATAAGACGCCAACCAGACGACGCCGTTCGTCGATCACGTAGATGTAATAGATCGTCTCCTTGTCGAACTCGACCCGCCGGATGCGGTCCAGGACCTCTTGGACTCGCATGAAAGGCCGGACGGCCACATAGTCGGGCGTCATGATCCGACCGGCCGAGTTGGGCGGGTAGTTCAGCAGGGTCAGGGCCTCTCGCCGCTCCTCGGGCGGCAGGAGGCGAATCAGGCGGGTCACGACCGAAGCGGGCATTTCCTCCAAGAGTTCGGTCCGGTCGTCGGGCGCCATATTCCTTAAGAGTTCAGCGACCTTCTCGTCGGTCAGGCGGTTCAGGAGGTCTTCCTGTTCCTCGGGGTACATCTCAGCGAACACGTCGGCGGCCTTATCCTTGGGGAGGAGGCGAAACAGGAGGGCCCGATTTTCCGGTTCCAGGTCCCGCAAGATATCCAGGAGGTCGCTGGGGTAGAGGCCCTGGAGGGCTTCCTTCAACTCCCGGAAGAGGCGCCGCTCCAGCATCTCCTGAACTTCCAGGGATACGATGTGCATCGCACGGACCATGGCCGACCTCGCGTGTGTCCCCCCAAGATACGGGATGCAAAATTCAGGACGAGGTCCCGGATGCCAGGCGTCAGGTCCTGGCAGGGGATGATAGACCACGGACCACAGACTTGTCGGAGCTATTCGGCTTTTCGCATCGGAGGGCGAGAAAATGGGATTCACCCACAAGTCGGTGGTCTGGCGTCTATGGTCCCTTGCACTGGGACCTGGGCTTCATCCCGTGCCCCGCACGATGGAGGGACTTAAACGACAGTCCATCCCGAAATTTAGGCGGGCGGGTCATGACCTTCAACGGGCCGGTGGCTCAGGCCGTCGACGCGGGCTTTGGGTCGTGCGGACGTAGCAGTAGTAAACGTCTTGGTCGTCTTTCACGATGCCCAGGAGGTCGTTGCGGGTGCTCTTACACCAGGCCACCACGTCCAGGACGACGGCCGGGTCGTCGTTGATGAGGAGGACGACAGCCTGCGGGGGGAGGTCCTTGACGCGCTCGTTCAGCCGGGCGATGGGCACAGGGCAGAGGAGCCCCCGGGCGTCGACGGTGGCGTCGGGTCGATGGGCCTCCAGCTCGGCCGGTTCCAAGGGCCCCAGGACTTTCTGCTTCATCCCACGCCCACGATGTCGATTTCCAGGCCCACCGCCTGGGTCCGGGCCTTGGTCCACACGACATACGCCGACGCGATATCCTGAATGGCCAGGCCGGTCGAGTCAAAGACGGTGACCTGGTCGGGTCGAGTCCGCCCCGGCTTCAGACCGGCGACGATCTCGCCGAGCTCGGCATAGATGTCCTCCCG
Source organism: Acidobacteriota bacterium (assembly GCA_030550225.1). Taxonomy (GTDB): domain Bacteria; phylum Acidobacteriota; class HRBIN11; order HRBIN11; family HRBIN11; genus HRBIN11. Next base: position 5,124 of record JAUQPV010000037.1, read on the forward strand.
CGTGATCAGGCCCCGGTCGATGGGGACGTTGATCTCCCCGCTGTGGACGGCCTGTTCCCAGGAATCGACGACGATAAGGGCCCGCTGAAGAATGGCCGGGTCCAGCTCTTCCTTGCCCGGGGCATCCGCCCCGATGGCGTTGATGTGGGTGCCGGGCCGGATACCTTCATTTTGAAGGATCGGCTCCGTCGAGGGCGTCGTCGTCGTAATGATGTCACAAGTGTAGATGTCCTCGAGGCGATTCGAGCCGACGACCCGAAGACCGTATCGTTCGGCGGCCATCGCGCAGAAGGCGTCCCGTCGGCGCTCGTCCACGTCGAAGGCGGCCAACTCTTGGAGACGGCATACCTGCAGGGTCATCAGAAGTTGGGTCTCAGCTTGGACACCACAACCGACGAAGCCGATGCGACGACTCTCCGGCCGGGCCAGATACTTGGCGGCGATGGCCCCGGCGGCCCCGGTCCGGAGGGCTGTCAGCCAGGTCCCGTCCATGATGGCCAGAGGATAGCCAGTCGTCGGGTCGTTCAGGACGATGACGGCCATGACGGTCGGGAGGCCGCGCGCTTTGTTCTGAAGATGGACGTTCACGATCTTGACGCCAGTCGCTTCCATCGGCTCGATGTAGGCCGGCATCGTCCGCGAGTCCCCATGATACCGGGGATAGAAGAGATAGCTCTTGGGCGGCATCTGCGTCTGCTGAAGGCCATGGGCCCGAAAGGCCTCCTCGACGGCCCGCAAAATCTCGTCCGGGTCGGTAATCTGTTCGATGTCTCGGCGTGTCAGGATTCGAGTCGTCACGGCCCACCTTCCACTATACGTGAGGCACGAGCTACCCCGTGCCGGGCCGACCCCGGGCGGGCCCATCGATGCGAGACGGACCTGCTTTTCATCCCATGGGCATCGGATCGCCCCCCACCATCCAGCAAAGTAACCGGAGGTCCTACCGGCAGGCTCTGCAGGTCACGGCTCCACGCCGGTCCGCTCGGGATTGGTTCGGCCTCCGAAAAGGGCTAATATATACGGGAGTGCGACAGTTCGGGATTCGGCAATTCGGCAGTTCGGGAATTTGGGATAAGGGCATTGAGTAGATAGGTGGTGAGTAGATAGGGAAGATGGGTATTGGTGGAAACGACCCATTTTCCTATCGCCCTGCCTACTGGTCTAACTGCCTGGCCGCCGAACGCCCGAATTCCCGAACTGCCGAATTGCCGTATAATATAGCACAGGCGGGATAGGTTCCCAACACGGTGCGCCCCGCAGGGGTGCAGGACGATCTGGGGATGGCGGGGCTTGGGTTCTTTGACAATTTGGTCGTTCCCGGTCCTTACCCGTCGAGGTAAATCTCGAGGCGCAGGAGTGTAGCGTATGATGATGGGATGGGTTCGCTTGCTATTTTGGGTGGCCCTTTGGGCCACGGGCTTTTGGGCAGTGCGGCTCTGGAAAGGTGCGGCGTGGCCTCCCTGGACGGCCTGGCTGGGCGGCCTGGCGATGATTGCCCTGGCGGAAGGGTTTGTGTGGGCCGTCCGGAAGACGGGCGAGCAGAAACGGGTCGGCATGGCCTTTGGTTTCCTCTCGTCCCTGCTGGTCGCCAGCCTGGCGGCGATCCCTGTGGGCGTCTTGCCGATGGAGCCGCCCGTGAAGACCTTCATCGGGGCGACTCTCTTCCTACTCATCGCCTTCGTGGGCCTGCTGTTGGGTTACCAGTATCCCACCTGGTTCCATCCTATGCGAGTCCTTGAACTCCTGAAGTCCTATCACAGCGGGAAGAACTACAAAATCTTGGACACCAGCGTCATCATCGACGGTCGGATCGCTGACCTGGTCGAGACGGGCTTCATCGAGGGTACCCTTGTCGTCCCCCGCTTTGTCCTGCGGGAGCTCCAGTACATCGCCGACTCGGCCGACCCCGTCCGCCGTAATCGGGGCCGCCGGGGCCTGGAGATGCTCCAGCGCATGCAGAAGAAGGGGGACATCGACATCGCCATCATGGAAGTCGACTTCCCGGCCGTGAAAGAGGTCGACCTGAAGCTCATCGAGCTGGCGAAGCAGATCGCCGCCAAGATCATCACCAACGACTACAACCTGAACAAGGTCGCTCAACTTCACAACGTGAAGGTCCTCAACATCAACGAGCTCGCTACGGCCCTGAAGCCCGTCGTCTTGCCCGGAGAGACGATGAACGTTTACATCCTGAAGGAGGGTAAGGAATACAACCAAGGCGTGGCCTACCTGGAAGACGGCACGATGGTCGTCGTCGACAACGCCCGCAAGATGATCGGTCGGAACATCGAGATCACGGTAACCAGCGTGCTCCAGACCTCGATGGGCAAGATGATCTTCGGGAAGTACGAGGGCTCCCAGGCGGGCTCGTCGTGAAGCGAAGCCCGGTCCCCTCGAGGGATGGACGGATGCAGAAAATTCGTGAAACGGTTACGGCACCGGCCCCTGTCACGATTACTCTCATCGGCCGACCCAACGTGGGCAAATCCACGTTATTCAACCGTCTGACGGGTCGCCGTCAAGCCATCGTCACGTCGGTCCCCGGCACGACCCGGGACCGTCGGGAAGGGACCTTCGTGTGGAACGGGCTTCAGTACCGGCTGTACGACACGGGCGGCCTATTTGCCGACGAGACTGAAATGTTCCAAGAGGCCATCCTCGAGCAGTGCCGCCGGGCCATCGAGGAAAGTGCGGTCGTGTGGCTCGTCGTGGATGGCCGGGAAGGTCTTACGGCCTCCGACATCGAGTTGATGGCCTGGCTTCGGAAGCAGGGCAAACCCGTCTGGGTCCTGGTCAACAAACTGGATACGCCGAGCCTCCAACGACAAGCGGCCGAGTTCTACCGACTCGGTCCGGCCCGCCTGTGGGCCATCAGCGCCGAGACGGGCCTCGGCCTGGGCGACCTCTTGGACGAATTGACCCGCCAGTGGCCCAGCGTGCCGGAAACTCCGGAAAGCCCCACCCTTGAAGAGATTCCCCGCATCGCCATCGTCGGACGGCCCAATGTCGGGAAATCCTCTTTAGTCAACCGACTGCTGGGCTACCTCCGGGTCATCGTCAGCGAAATCCCGGGCACGACCCGGGACGTCGTGGACGTCGAGTGGCGATGGGACGGACACCGTTGGATCTTGCTGGATACGGCGGGCCATAAGAAGCGCTCCAAGGCCCGGGACTGGCCGGAACGGGTCAGCCTTCTCATGCTACGGCGGGCGCTGGTCCGGTCCGACCTCGTGTGGCTGGTCCTCGATGCGACCCAACCCATCCGCCGCCGGGACCGTCAACTGGCCGGCTGGTCCCTTCAGGCAGGCAAGGGCCTGCTGGTCCTCTGGAACAAGGTCGACCTCGTCCCGCCTTCGGCTCGCCCGGCCCTGCTCGAGCAAGCGCGGGAACTCTTGAAGTTTGTCGATTATGCCCCCGTCCTCTGTGTGTCGGCCCTCACGGGCGAAGGCCTGGGGATCCTCATCGAGACGACGGAAACGGTATGGCACAATCTGACCCGACGCCTCACGACCGGCGTCTTAAATCGTTACTTCGAACGCGAAGCCGATACCGTCGTCGGGATGGCTCAGGGCCGGCCTATCCGACTCAAGTACATCACTCAGGTCTCGACCCGACCGCCGACCTTTGCCCTCTTCTTGAGCCGGCCGGGCCGCGTACGTCCGGAACACCTCCAGAAAATCGAGAATTGGCTCCGCAACCAGTTCGACTTCACTGGGACCCCGATCCGACTCGTCATCGCCGGCCGAGAGGTTCAGCGGGCCCGCCCGAAGAAACCCAGTCCTTCGGCAGCGTCGGCCCCCTAAAGGGGGTCGGGCGCCCCCGTGGGACGCCGATAAGGAGGTCTCATGCCCGTCTTTAATTACGCGGCACGGGAGCTGATCCTCAAAATCGTCTATTACGGGCCGGCCCTCTGCGGCAAGACGACGAATCTGGAATACATCTATGCCCAATTGCCCCCCGATAAGAAGGGCAAAATGCTCTCTCTGGCCACAGAGTCGGACCGGACCCTCTTCTTTGACTTCCTCCCCATCGAATTGGGGACCGTCCAAGGCTGGAAGGTCCGGGTCCAGCTTTACACCGTCCCCGGCCAGGTCTTCTACGACGCCACCCGGCGCCTCGTCCTGAAGGGTGCCGACGGCATCGTGTTCGTCGTCGACTCCCAAAAGGAAATGCTGGAGTCGAATCTGGAAAGCTGGGAGAACATGAAGACTAACCTGGCGCACAACAACTTGGACTTTTGGAATATTCCTCTGGTCCTCCAATATAACAAACGAGACCTTAAAAACATCTTGCCCGTTCCGACCCTCGAGTCCCGTATCAACGAACGGAAGGCTCCTTACTTCGAGGCCGTCGCTATTCATGGGACCGGCGTGATGGAGACCCTCCGAGAGGCCGTGAAGCTCACCCTCCAGGCCGTCCAGCAACGTATCGCCGCCCGGCCCGAGGTGGCCACCGGAACGCCCTCGGAAGTCTCCCCGCCCCGGGTCGAACTTCCGCCCTCGCCCCCTCCGAGCTCATTCTTGCAAGCACCGGGTCTCTCCGAAGCGGTCCCGGCAGACCGGTCCCTGGTGGAACCCGTCGCCCCCGTCGCCGAACCGGAGCCTGCTCCATCGGATGCCGCCCCGTCCTTCGAAAGTATCGACGAGATGCTCGAACTGCAACCCATCGAAGAGGTCATGGCCGAAACGCCGTCCGGTTTAGAGCTCTCGGCCCCGCCCCAGGCACCACTGAAAGAGGAACCCATCGAGACCTTTGAAACGATGCTCTTGGAAGAAACGACGCCGTCGCCTTACGAAGTCGCCCTGTCCCCGGCCCCGCCTGCCCCTTCGGGAAGCGCCGGCCTGACCCCAGATGTGTCCCCGCCGCCCCCTCCTCTGGAGGGTCCGGCGCCGATGCCCATCGAGACGCCCCCGGCCCCACGTCCGGCGGCACCCCGATGGGCCGTAGACGCTCGTTCTGAACCGGTTACCGTGGAGGTTACGTCGACGACGGAGGGCCTTCATATTCGCCTGACCCTCCACATCACGCTTCACCTGATCACCCAGCCGGGTCGACCGACGGAAGGAGGGGATGGGACGGTGGAGTGATGACCCCTCGTCCCTGCCCCAACTCAGACATCGTGAAAGGAACGATGGCCAGCGTCTCGACCGTCTCTTCGGAAGTCACGACCCTGACCGTCTCGACTGAACGCTTCATTACCCTGCAAGGCGTCCGCCATCACAACCTGAAAAATCTGGACCTCTGTCTGCCCAAATACCAGCTCATCGTCGTCACGGGTCCCAGCGGTTCCGGTAAGTCCTCCCTGGCGTTCGAGACGATCTATGCCGAAGGCCAACGTCGGTACCTGGAGACCCTGTCGACGTATGCCCGCCAGTTTATCCGCCAGATGGACAAGCCCGATGTCGAACGCATCGTCGGCCTTCAGCCGGCTGTCGCCATCGAGCAAAAGAAGACGCCACCGCACCCTCGTTCGACGGTCGGTACCGTCACGGAGGTCTATGACTACCTGCGCTTGCTGTTCGCTCGGGTGGGCACCCCCTTCTGCCCGACCTGTGATCGGCCCCTCCGGCCCCAGACGATCGACCAGATGGTACGGACGGTCCTGGCCCGCTGGACGGGCGAGCCCATCGCCATCACGGCCCCCATCGTCCGGGGTCGGAAGGGGTTCCACAAGAAGGAGCTTGAACAGGCTCAAAAGCGGGGCTATACGTGGGCCCGCATCGACGGCCGATGGTACCGTCTCGAAGACGTCCCCCCGTTGGCCCGGACGCGCCACCACACCATCGATATCGTGATGGACCGCCTGGTCGCCAAACCCGAACATCGGACCCGTCTGGAGACGGCCCTTCAGACGGCCATCGAGATGACTCGGGGATTCGCCCGGGTCGTCCATTGGGAAAACGATGAGGAAATCCTGCTTTCGACCCACCATCGATGCCCCCAGTGCGACTTTCAGTTCCCGGACGTCGAGCCCTGGCTCTTTGCCTTCAGCAGCCCTAAGGGGGCTTGCATGATCTGTCAGGGGATCGGCCTCGTCACTCCGGCGGTCGCCCGCCGATGGGAACACCAGCCCCGCCGCGTCGAAGAGATGGACGCCGGCGATCCATGGGAGGCATGGGCCGCCTGGAATACAGAAGAGGAGTCCTTCGGCGGGGAGGACCGGACCGTCCCGTGTCCGGCCTGCGAGGGGACCCGTCTCCGACCGGAAGCCCGGCAGGTCCGAATTCACGGCCAGAACATCGCCGATCTCAGCCGTATGGAATTGGGCGACTTGCGGGCCTTCCTGGCCGACCTCTCCTGGGAGGGCACGGACCGACTGATCGCCGAGCGGATCCTCCCCGGCATCTTCCACCGCCTCGAGTATCTCATCGACGTCGGCGTCGAGTATCTGACCCTGGATCGTCCGACGTACACGTTATCGACCGGCGAGATGCAACGGGTCCGACTGGCCGCCCAGTTGGGCAGTGGCCTCCGGGGCGTCCTCTACGTGCTGGACGAGCCGACGGTCGGCCTGCACCCGAGGGACACGGCCCGCTTGATCCGTATCCTCCACCGCCTACGGGACATGGGTAACACGGTCATCGTCGTGGAGCATGACGAAGCGACGATCCGGGCCGCCGACTTCGTCGTCGACCTGGGTCCCGGCGCCGGTGAGCAGGGCGGTTACCTGATCGCCGCCGAACCGCTCGACCGATTCATCCGTCACCCCACGTCCGTCACGGCGGCCTACCTTCGGGGAGACCGTCGGATCCCCCAGCGCCCGCTCCTCCCCTTGGACCGTGTCCCGTGGCTTCGGCTCCGGAACGTCCGCCGTCATAACTTGGCCGGCATCGACGTCCAAATCCCCCTGGGCCGTCTGACGGCCGTCACCGGGGTGTCCGGTTCCGGGAAATCGACTCTGGTCTTTGACGTGATCTACGAGGAGATCACCCGTTACCACCAAGGCCGGGGACGGGTTACGCCCTTATACTGCGACGCCATCGAGGGTCTGGAATTTATCCGCCAGGCCGTCGTCGTCGACCAGAGTCCCATCGGCCGGACGCCCCGCTCGACACCGGCCACGTACATCGGCGTTTTCGACGATATCCGCAAATTTTTCGCCTCCCAGCCGACGGCCCGGGTATGGGGCTACGGCCCCGGCCGTTTCAGCTTCAACCGGCCGGAAGGACGGTGCCGCTATTGCGAGGGAATGGGCTACCGCCGGGTCCGCCTCCACTTTATGCCCGACGCCTACGTCCTCTGCGAAGACTGCGGGGGCGACCGCTACAACGCCGACACCCTCAAGGTGACCTGGCAGGGCCGTTCCATCGCCGACATCTTAAAGATGACGGTCGACGAAGCCCTGCAGTTTTTCCACGCCTTTCCCAGTATCACGCGAAAGCTCCAGGTCCTGTCCGACCTGGCCCTGGGATACCTCCGCTTAGGCCAACCCAGCCATACCCTGTCCGGCGGAGAATCCCAACGCCTGAAGTTGGCCCGGGAGCTGACCCGAAGCGCCCGGGGCGGGATCCTCTACCTGTTGGACGAGCCGACCACGGGCCTCCATGCCGAAGACATCCGGTACCTGCTTCAGGTCCTAACCCGTCTGGTCGAACAGGGCCACACGGTCGTCGTCATCGAGCACCATCCGGACGTCATTCGGAATGCCGACTACGTCCTCGACCTGGGGCCAGGTGGGGGGCGGTGGGGCGGTCGGGTCGTGGCTTGCGGCCCGCCGCCGGTCGTGGCGGCCTGTGCGGCGAGTGCGACGGGCCAAATTTTGAAGTTTGTCTTGAGGCCTGATGCAAAGGGCATAAAATAAATAGTCATTTTCATGGTTAGCCGGGCCGATCACGAACAAACACTTCGGGCAATCTATGGGATGATTAAATTTGTATAATTAATATATTCATTCATAAGAAAACAGGAAGTAAGGAGTTCCATCAACCAACAGAGAGCGTCAGATCGTCTTCGAAAATGGCTGTCATGTATGGTCAAAAATGACGCTTCTACGAAGTTTGCTACTGCTTTCATTTTGCAGACACGCGAAGAACAACTTGAAGTCGAAGAGAGACCTCGGCAATGCTTTAATGTTATAGAATTACAAATATCAGTCAGAAGATGATAGCGACCGCTACCCCTATGACACATAGTTAATTTTTTGTATTTCATAAAGTTGATCGAATTCTGATTCTTGAAGTTCTTCGAGTCTGCTCGTCCGCGGAGGACCCATGCACGACCCGGATTACTGGAAGACCCGAGCCGAACTCGTCGACGCCTGGCTGGACCAGTTGGTCCGACCTGCCGGCCCCGAACCGGCCGCCGGCCTGTGGGAGGCCATGCGGTATTCCCTCCTGGCCCCGGCCAAGCGCATCCGGCCCGTCCTCCTCTTGGCGGTCGGTGAGACCCTGGGCGTCGAGCCCGAACGTTTCCGGTATGCGGCTTGTGCCATCGAGTGTATCCATACGTATTCTTTAATCCATGATGACCTGCCGGCGATGGACAACGATACTCTCCGGCGGGGTCGACCGACATGTCACGTCCAGTTTGGCGAGGGGACGGCCATCCTGGCCGGGGATGGACTTCTCACGCTGGCCTTTGAGCTTTTAGGAACATGTCCGTTTCTTCGGGCTCATCCGGCGATCGGCATCGAGGTCGTTCGCTTACTGGCTCGCTATGCCGGTCCGCACGGGATGGTCGCCGGCCAGTGGATGGACATGTATGCCGTAGCGCCGACGCCTTCGGTCGAGCACGTCTTAAGCATTCACCGCCGAAAGACGGCCGCCCTGATCACGGCCGCCGTCGAAATCGGGGGGCTGATGGTAGAGGCGCCGCCGGCGATGATGGAAGCCCTTCGGACTTACGGAGAGGCCATCGGGACGGCCTTTCAAATCGTCGATGATATCTTGGACCTCACGACCCCACCGGAGCGGTTGGGGAA
>JAUQPV010000358.1 GCA_030550225.1 Acidobacteriota bacterium
GATGACATCATCCACCGCCAGCCGTTTCCGGGACCCGGCCTGGCGATCCGCATCCTGGGCGAGGTCACGCCCGAGCGACTGGCGATCCTACGGGAGGCCGACGCCATCGTCGAGGCGGAGATCCGGCGGAGTGGCTGGTACGAACGGCTGTGGCAGAGCTTCGCCGTCTTAGTCCCCGTCCGGACCGTCGGCGTGATGGGCGACGAGCGGAGTTACGCCCACGTGATCGCCCTCCGCATCGTCGAGAGCCAAGATGGCATGACGGCCGACTGGGTATACCTCCCGGAAGACCTCCTCCGACGCCTGGCCGCCCGCATCGTCAACGAGGTCCGGGGCGTCAACCGGGTCGTCTTGGACGTGACGTCCAAGCCGCCTGCTACCATCGAGTGGGAGTAACGAGTCCCGAGAGAGGGACCCCTCCATCGCGCGTGGATCGCTGTTAGGAGTCGCCGACAATAAGGCTATTTTCCCCAGTCCCCCGCAGGCCCCCTCAGAAGGGGTATCCGATGGAGAAGTCAAAGCGGAGACGGGTATCGATGCGGTACCGGGCGTTCGGCTCGGCCAGGGGACGGCCCCACGTATAAGAGAGGTCCAGGTTCAGGGGAAGGCCCCCGAAGAACACCGTGACGCCCGCTCCGAAAGACCCCACACCCTTCGTGACGTCAAACCCGCTTCGGGAGATAGGGATAAAAAAGACGTCCTCGTTCAATCGGAGGACGCCCGCGTCGGCAAACAGCCGGGCCCGGAAGGCTTCTAAGGCCGGCGTCCGCCGCCGCCAGGCCGCTGGGAACAGCGGGAAGCGGTACTCCAGATTCGCCACGGCCCCCCGGTTGCCGATAAGCTCCCGGAAGTCAAAGCCCCGGAAGCTCAGACCGCCACCGAAGACGAAGATGTAAGGCCGTTCGCCCGTCGACAGGAAGCCCTGGAGCCGGACGGCCAAGAGGGAGAACCGGCTGAGGCGGAAGTACCGCCGGTAGTCCCCATAGAGGGTCGTCCGCCGGATGAAGTCCTGGGAAAGGGGCAACGAATAGATGACGGCGATCCGGCCCGTCTGGCCCGACAGGGGGCCGAACCACCAGAAGCGGGTCGTCTCGAAAGTGTAGGCCAGCGTCACGGGCACGTCCCACTGATTGATCAAAAAGTCCCGGGCGCCCGTCCGGCGCAGGTAAGCCTCGTGCAGGGCTTGGGCGAAGGGGTCCAGGAATTTCTGCCGGATGCGGAAGAACCCGAGGCCCAGCTCGATACGGCTCCACAGGCTGAGCGGATAGTAGCCGAAGACGTCACCCCCGATGACCGAGTCCTTGACGAAGTCGATGAACCGGTCGTCGATAGGGCCGATGAAGAAGGTGTCGGCCCAGAACAGCTCCGTGAGGTACTGGAACCGCCGGGCCCGGTCGAGATACGAGGCGTAAAAGGTATTGAATGAAGAGATCCGTTGGAGGAAGACCGTGACGGCCTGGTCGCCCAGGATGTCCTCGAAGGTGATGGCCGACGCAAAGGCATACGTAAACTGGTCGGCCCCGCCGATCAGCGTCGGGGGCGCCCCCAGGACGGGCCGGAAGCCCTTCTTCTGGATACCCGCCGGGTCGATGTTGAGCCGGGGGAGCTCCGAGGCCGCCTCGGCCACCTGAGTCGCCTCCGCTGGGAGCTGAACGACGGCCAACTGCCGGTCCATCCCCACGCGGTAGAGGTGGAGCTGGCCCTTAAAGAAGCCGATGAAATAGACCCACGAGCCGTCCGTCTCGGCGACGACCGTCGGGCTGAAGTTGCCGCCCATCGCCCGGGTCATCCGGACGATCTCGCCGGACTGGAGGTCCATCCGATACAAGTCCAGTGCGCCGTCTATGTCGGCCGAGAAGACCAGGTATCGACCGTCGGGGGACAGCGTCGGCGTGGCAAAGTACCACGGCGCGGCCGGACCGACGCGGGTGACCTGGCGGGTGGCGAGGTCCAGTCGGTAGATGGCCGACCGACCCGGCTGGCGGCCGACGTAAAGGAGGGCCTTCCCGTTTTCGACCCAGACGGGCGTCTCCTTATAGGTCTCGTCCTGCGTCAGAGGTTCGTATTTGCGGGTCACGAGATCCATCAAGAAGATGGTCGGCCGGCCCTCCCGATCGTAGGCCGTAAAACTCAGGTGGCGGCCGTCAGGATGGAAGGCCGGGGACGCCGTCTTGTTCAGGGGAATGTAAATCTCCTGAAGCTTCCGGCCGCGGACGTCCATCACGAATAGGCTTTGGTATTTCCCTGTCCGAGCGAAAAAGGCGACCCGCTGACCGTCCGGCGACCAGGTCAGGCTCCGAAGGGCCATGTCGAAGCGACCCGGCGGAAGCTCGGCCGGGAAGTTCTGGAAGGCCGTCGTGTAGCCCGGCGTCAGGTTCCGGACGACGTGGCCC
>JAUQPV010000038.1 GCA_030550225.1 Acidobacteriota bacterium
AAGGCCTCCATGGACGTGTCCCGACGGGGACCCTCGTCGACCTCTAAGACGAAGTCGCGGTTCTGGGGCCTTCCCTCGACCGACTCGACCCATTGGACTGGCACGGGGGCGACTTCTTCCCGAAATTTCCCCGTGTCGATAGCCTGGACGGCTTTCCGGTGGCTCTCCAAGGCGAAGAGGTCCTGTTCTTCTCGGGAGATTTGGTAGCGCTCGGCCAGATTCTCGGCCGTTAGGCCCATGCTCAGATAGACGTCGGGATAAGTCTTCATGAGGGCCGGATTCGGACTCGGGTGCCAGCCCCCCATTGGAAGCCGACTCATCGACTCGACGCCCCCGGCGATGACCAAGTTCGCCACGCCGAGCATGATCCGCTGGGCCCCGATGGCGATAGCCTCCAGACCGGAGGCACAGAAGCGGTTTAGGGTAAACGCCGGTACGGAAACGGGTAGGCCGGCCCGGAGGGCCGCGATGCGAGCCACATTCAGGCCCTGTTCGGCCTCCGGCGTCGCACAGCCAATGATGATGTCGTCAATTAGGCTGAGGTCGAAATCAGGGACCCGCTTCAGTAGGGTGCGGATCACGTGGGCCAGCAAGTCGTCCGGACGGACGTGGCGGAGTGAGCCCTTCGGAGCCTTGCCGATCGGCGACCGGACCCCGGCGACGATAAAAGCAGCACGTGTCATAGTCCACCCCTTGATTGGGACCTGGATGTCTACCGATGTTACAGGATGCAAGATGCAGGATACAAGATGCAGGATAAGGCGGGGTGAGACCCTGATTCGGGGTCCCACGGGCTAAACGGGTCCACACTAAGTAAGCAGGGTCGAAACCCTGAGATCTGGCGGGCCCTCCCGGAGGCGGCGTTGGAGCCAGTCCGGGAAGTTCGGACTCGGCGGTAAGAAGCTCAACTGTTGACCTACGACGATGACGGTGAAGTTCGGGCGGTAAGCTTCCATCTTGACCCAATCCTTGAGAGTCGTGAGGACGCCCCAGCAAGTCCGGCTGGTGAGTTCCAGACGACGAATCTCTTCAGGTCCCCAGGGGGCATGATCCGGCCGGATCCACGTAGCGGCGATGTCGATACCGGCCTCGCGGAGGTCCTGCACGAAGGAATCGGGGTCAGCGATAGTCGCCGTGACCATCCAGCGGCCGTGTCGGAGTTCCTCCAGGGGCACGGGGCGGGCACCCTCCCGCATGTCCAGGAAGGGGCCGACGGAGAAGCGGACCCGAAAGATAGGACGTCGCCAAGATCGAAAACGACGGAGAGCCCGCTCGACGGCCTCGTACTCCTCAGGGGTCCGACCCTTCGTCAGAAGAATGGCATCCGCCCGTCGGAGGTGGTGAAGGGGCTCCCGGAGACGGCCGCTCGGGAACAAACGTCGGGAGCACCGCCAATTGGGAATGTCGATTAAGACCAAATCGACGGTTCGGGCCAAACGTCGATATTGGAAGCCGTCGTCCAACAGGACGACGTCAAAAGCCCCATTCCGGGCGGCCAAGGCGTAAGCCGCCTCCCGACGTCGGCCGACAGCCACGGTGACCGGGACCCACCGGACCAGCATGGCCGGCTCGTCCCCGATGGCCCGCCAGTCTGGGACCGAAGCCCGGTCGATATCGACCCAGGCGACGCCTCGGTGACGACCTCGGTATCCGCGAGAGAGGACGAGGGGCGTATACCCGAGGGTCCGGAAATAACGGGCCAAATACATCACGAAGGGCGTCTTCCCACTTCCGCCGACGAATAGACTCCCCACGCTGACGACGGGTACAGGCAGACGAACGGTCTTTCGTAGGCCAATGTCATAGGTATGGTGCCATAGACAGGTCAGAAGCCCGTATACGCCAGCCCAGGGGGCCATCCCCATACCCCAGACAGGGTGGCTTAGGAGAGCATCCAGTCGTGTCATCGTCTTAACAGAATCGTGATGGGTTCGTGAAAACCCGCATGGATTCGGCTTTTCCGACCCTTCGGAGCGGACGATTTTTCAAGCCAAGGGCCGTTCGGCATTTCGGCCGTTCGGCAGAGGGTCCAAAAGGCCCTGGGGGTCCTGGACCACCTGGACGCCTCGATCCAGACCCCGGAAGCTCGGATTCGGGCCCGGGTCCGGCGGACGCCGGAGATGGGCCTCCTGCAGACCCTGCCGGGGGTCGGTCCCATCTTGGCGTCCGTCATCGCCCTGGAAGTCGGCGACATCGGACGCTTCCCGTCGGCGGCCCACTTGGCCAGCTCCTGTTGCCGAACTGCCGAACTGCCATTATAATAGTGAAGCTCCCATTTTGCCCTTTCTTTCGGCTTAGCAGAGCCGTCCGATTCGTGAAAACCCGCATGGATTCGGCTTTTTCGACCCTTCGGGGAGGACGATTTTTCAAGCCAAGGGCCGTTCGGCAGAGGGTCCAAAAGACCCTGGGGTGCCCCTGGCCCATTCAAGGATCTATCGGCCTATCGGCCGACCAGCCCATCGGCTGCCAGTTTGAAAAATCGTGTTTCCCGGGCGATGGGAAAGGCCGTTCCGGCACCATTCTCACGGGCTGAACGGCTCTGTTAGGTTTCCATCCGGTCTAAGTCACTCGACGATGGGGGGTATGTCATGGATCTGCTTTACCTTTCGATGACTTCTGCGGTCTTGGCTTTGGGCGTCGCCGCTCTCCTGGCCTTCCGGGTCACGCGGCAGGCGGCTCATAATCCCTACGCGGAGGAAATCGCCGCTTTCCTCCCCCGCATGCGGGAGATCTCTCGGGCGATTCAGGAGGGTGCCCTGGCCTTCCTCCAACGCGAGTACAGTGCCCTGATCCCCTTTGTCGTCCTGGTCACGGTCGTCCTGGCCGTCTTCATCGACCCCCGGTCGGCCGTTTGTTACGTGTCGGGCGCTCTGCTTTCGGCTCTGGCCGGCTTTCTGGGCATGAACATCGCCGTGCGATCGAACTGGATCACGACGGCCAATGCCCTTCGGGGCCTGGACCCGGCCCTGCGCATTGCCTTCTCGGGGGGCGCCGTCATGGGCTTGACCGTGGTCGGCCTGGGGATCCTGGGAGTGGCCGCCCTGTATGCCCTTTTCCGAGACATCCAGGTCGTCACGGCCTTTGGGTTCGGTGCCTCCTCGATCGCCCTTTTTGCCCGTGTCGGAGGGGGCATTTACACGAAGGCGGCTGACGTCGGGGCCGACCTCGTCGGCAAGGTCGAGGCGGGCATCCCTGAAGACGATCCCCGTAACCCGGCTGTCATCGCCGACAACGTCGGCGACAACGTCGGCGACGTGGCCGGCATGGGTGCCGACCTCTTCGAGTCCTTCGTCGGGTCCATCATCGCCGCCATCGCCATCGCGGCCGGCGTCGCCACAGGACGCGGTTTCCGCGACCCCTACGCCCTCCTGCCGCTCCTGATCGCGGCGGCCGGCGTCGTCTCGTCGGTCATCGGCATCCTCTTCGTCCGGGTCCGTGAGGGCGCCGGATTTGCGGCTCTCCTCTGGGCCCTTCGGCAGGGGATCTTTGCGGCGTCGGCCCTGGTCGTCCTGCTTTCGTGGGCCATCGTCCGGGGCTTGGGGGTCAGCGTCTATGCCTTCTGGGCCATCGTGACGGGCCTCCTGGCGGGCATCATCATCGGTCTGGCGACCGAATACTTCACGTCGTATGCGTACCGTCCGACGAGGTACATCGCCGAGCAGTCCCAGACGGGGCCGGCGACGACGATCCTCAGCGGTCTCGCCGTCGGGATGCAGAGCACCCTGATCCCCGTCCTGACGGTCTCGGCGGGCATCGTGATTGCCTTCCTGATGGGGGAGCGCATCCAGCCGGGCTTTGGATTTTACGGCGTCGCCATCGCCGCCGTCGGGATGCTCTCGACCCTGGGGATCACCCTCTCGACGGACGCTTACGGCCCCATCGCCGACAATGCAGGCGGGATCGCTGAACAGGCGCATCTGCCCCCGGAGGTCCGGGAGCGGACGGACGCCCTGGACTCCCTGGGGAACACGACGGCCGCCACGGGGAAGGGGTTTGCCATCGGGTCGGCCGCCCTGACGGCCCTGGCCCTTATGGCCGCTTATGCGCATACGGCCCAGCTCTCGACCGTCAGCATCTTGGACTATCGAGTCCTGACGGGTGTGATCGTCGGAGCCGTCCTGCCTTTCCTGTTCTCTTCCTATGCCCTGCGGGCCGTCGGCAAGGCGGCCTTCGCCGTCGTCCATGAGGTCCGCCGCCAGTTTCGGGAAATCCCGGGGATCATGGAGGGTACGGCCCGACCCGATTATGCGCGGTGCGTCGACCTGGTGACCCGGGATGCCTTACGAGAAATGGTCGTCCCCGGGACGATCGCCGTCTTGGCCCCCCTGGTCGTCGGTTTCCTGTTGGGCCAAGAGGCCATCGGGGGCTTGCTGGTCGGCTCTATCGCGACCGGATTCCTTTTGGCCGTCATGATGGCCAACGCCGGGGGTGCCTGGGACAACGCCAAGAAGTACATCGAGGCGGGTCACCTCGGCGGCAAGCGGTCGGACGCCCATCGGGCCAGCGTCATCGGGGATACTGTCGGGGACCCCTTTAAGGACACGGCGGGTCCCTCGATGAACATCCTGTTGAAGCTGATGGCTATCGTCTCGCTGGTCTTTACGCCCTTGTTCCAGCGGGTCCCACCCCTCCTCGGATGACCGATCCCGGAGCGCAGGCGTCCCCGCCTGTGGGAGCGCAGGCGTCCCCGCCTGTGGGAACGCAGGCCTCCGGCCTGCTTACGGGCGGAAACGCCGGAGGGCGTCCACGACCCGGTGGACCTCGGCGTCCGTCATTTCCGGAAAGAGGGGAACGCTGAGGGTTTCCCGAGCCCAAGCGGTAGCTTGAGGAAATCGGTCTGGCGGTACTTCCAAAAAAGCGAAAGCCGGTTGGAAGGGGACCGGCGTGTCGTAATAGATGCCCGTCTGGACCCGATGGGCGTGGAGCCACTCCCGCAGGGCTTCCCGGTAGGGCGTGCGCAGGACAGCCAGGTGCCAGGCCGGCTCGGCCTCGGGAATCGTTTGGACCCAGTGCCAGTACCGACCTCCCGGAGCCTGGGCTCGGTACGTCCCCATGATAGCATTCCGTCGGGCGATCCAGGCGTCCAAATATCGAAGCTTGGCCCGCAGGAAGGCGGCCTGGAGTTCCCCCAGCCGGAAGTTAAAGCCCACCTGGACATGCAAGTGATGCTGAGCCCGACCGTGATTCCGAATGAGACGACATCGCTCGGCCCACTGGGGGTCGTCCGTCACGATGGCCCCGGCGTCCCCCAGGGCGCTCAGGTTCTTGGTCGGATAAAAGCTGAAGCAGGCGATGTCCCCAAAAGTCCCGGCCCGGCGTCCCCGAAATCGAGCCCCGTGGGCCTGGGCGGCGTCCTCGATGAGGGCCAGGCCGTACCGGTCGCACAATTGTCGTAAGGCCACCATGTCCCCGACCTGACCGTACAGATGAACGGGCAGGACGGCCACTGTCCGAGGTGTGATGGCGGCCTCGACCTGCGGAAGGTCCATCAGGGCCGTCGCCGCGTCGACGTCGACAAAGACGGGCCGGGCGCCGGCCATCAAGATGGCCTCGACGGTCGCCACAAACGTGAAGGCTGTCGTGATGACTTCATCACCCGGGCCGATGTCCAGTGCTTTGAGGGCGATGTAGAGAGCCACACTCCCATTGGCGCACGCAATCCCGTATCGGGCGCCACACCAGGCCGCCCAATCGGCTTCAAAGGCCTCCGTTTCTTCGCCGAGGACAAACTGGCCCCGTTCCAAGACACGTCGGAAGGCCTCATCTAAGACCTCACGAAGTAGGGCATTGTGCCGCCGAACATCGACGAAGGGGACCCACGCGGGTCCACTCTCCGACTTTCCCATCGGTCGCCTCAAGTAGATAGGCAGGTGGGCAGGTCGGGGGATAGGAGATGGGGACAGTAGAATGGATAGGACTTACGCAGTTGCCTGCGCTTCCCCCTGTGTCCCCGAGGCGTTCGCCCCTGGGACAGGAAGGGGGCGACCGGGGGCACCCATGACCCCCTGCCCCCACCGGGGGGACTGAAGCCGCCCAAAGAGGGCACGGCCCTCCTCGGCCCGGCCCAGCCCCCCGGGGAGGATTTGGGCCCGCTTGGCGATGTTCCAGGCCGCCAGGAGCTGGCGGTCCATCGAAAGCCCGCACGAGGGACACTCGAGTCCCACCCGCCCCCTTAGGTCCTTCCCCCCGCATACCGGGCAGGTGCGGCTCGTGTCCCTCGGATCGACCTCCGTATGGAATAGGGACTGCCGCCCCGGGTGGCCGAGGGCGGGCGGTGACCCTCCCTATCCAGGAGTCGCTCAGGATAGCGACCCGATGACGTTTACCGCCTAAGGTGAACGTCCGCCTCGAGGACCGCAGTCGTCCTGGCAATGTCCCCATAGACGACCCCAGGCGTTCCCCCTCCCGACCTGCCTATCTGCCCATCTGCTGAACTGCCGAATTGCCCAATTGCTTATCTACCCAAGAACAGTCGTTCGTCACTCACGCCTCAAAAGAGGCGATCATTGAACACTAAAAGGACCGGGAGGTCAACCTTTCCGGCCCCCTCGGCCGGGAAAAGGCATCGAATGCTTCCATGCAGGGGCCCGGCGGCCTCGACCCGGCAGTCGCGCAGGCCATCGGCCAATCGCAAGCGGCCGCCTTGGTGCCGACGGTACAGGCGATACGTGCCGGGTCGGTCGCCGTCTGGCTCGACCTCGTAGGCCGTCCAAGCCACAGACACCAACCGGGTCCCCGCCGGAAGCTGTCCGGACTGGCCCGGTGGGCCTACGATAGCCTGGACTTCCAGGGTGTTCGGCGGGACGGGTCGACCCCGGACGAGAACGCCTTCCGGAGACTCGGCGGGCTGACACCAAACGTACAAGGCCTCGGCGTCTGGGCGAAGTTCCCAAAAGCGAACCCGCCATGCGGCCGGCCGGACGGGGGTCAGGTCAATCAGGACGGCCGATAACCGACCGTCGGGGGCCAGCAAGGTCACGCCGGGGGCGTCTGGCTTGTCCAGGCGGGAAAACCGCAGTTGCCCGACCCCCCGTACGACCGGGTCTGCGGGGGTAACGTGGAAGCGCGTATTCAGGTCCCGGGCCGTCCAGTAAAAGAGCGTCCGTTGGGTCTGCCACCAGGCCGAGAGGACCTGTTGCCGCCGCCGCAGGCGAACGGCTTGAAGTCCGACGTCCAAGACGGTCCCCAGTACGATCAGGCCAAGGGCCATCCCGATGAGGAAAGCCCAAAACGTCACGCCCCTTGACTGCATCCCCGTGATCCCTGGCAATTCGGGAGTTCGGCAGTCGGCAGATGGTCAGTTCAGCAGGTGAGCGGCCGGATTCCCGAATGGCATCACCGTAGCAAATTTCCCAGAGTCTGGACAGCCCGGAGGGCTTGGGGGCCGTTGACGTTCTGACCCGGCCGGAAGGATCCATCCGGCTCCAAGGGCAAGAGTCCGAGGGTGACGGCATATCGGATCGGGACGTAGTATCGATGTAAGGGGGAGACGTCGGGGATCGTCAGGCCGGAAGGGATCTTCACGAGGGTATCCCGATCAAAGTACCGCAAGACGTTGTAAAGAATGAAGGCGAACTCGCCCCGCTGGACGACCCGGTGGGGCTGAAAGGTGTGATTATCAAAGAGGGGGATGAGACCCATCGCTACGACCTTTTGGATGAAAGTCCGCGCCCAGTGGTCCTCCAGGTCCAGGATGATGGGCGGCGGACCCGAAAGGGGCTCTTGGGCGATGCGGGGGATCTCCAGGTACAACAGGGCGGCGACTTGACCCCGGGTCACATAGGGCGCCCGTTCGATCTGTTGGTACTCGGTATAGACGGCCGAACGCTGGATCTCCAGGTCGGCCGTCTGGAGGAGCTCCACCCATCGTCGCTGGGACGGTTCCGCGCGGACTAAACGTTCCAGCAACGGTTTGGCCTGAAGCCATTGGCGAGTCTCCACGAGGGCCTCAGCCAGTCGCCGGAGGACCTGCATGTCGTCCGGGTCGCTTTGATACGCCAGTTGATAGTAGGGGAGCGCCTCCTGGACCTGGCCCAGGGAGCGAAACCAGTCGCCGGCCTCGACCTGAAGCCGGGTATCGGTTAGGGCCCGGGCGGCCGCCTGCCGGTACCAGTGCGTCGCCTGGGCGACGTCCCCTTGGCGCCGGGCGAGCCGGGCCTGTTCGACCATCGTCTCGACGGCCCGACGCCGGATAAGGTCTACCTCGTTGACCCAATCCGGCGAGTGGGCCAAGACGGCTTCGAGCTTCTCGGCATACGTCAGGGCGAGGACCCAGTCCTGACGTGCGCGATAGACCCACATCATACCGGCCAGGGCGCCGACGTGCTGAGGCGCGACCTTGAGGGCTTCTTGGAAGTATGGAGCCGCCGTCAGGACGTCGTCTCGGGCGAGGGCGGCCCATCCCCGGAGGGCCAGGGGCGTCGCCCACTGCGGATAACTCACCTGTAAGGACTCGGCGATGCGTTCCGCCGTGTCGATGTCGCCGGCCTGGAGGCTTTCCCAGGCCATCTGGGCCCGGACGGTCGCCCCTGAACCCGGCGGTGGTTCCCACGTCGTCGGAGCCGGCAAGTACGCCGGCAGGGAGACGTAGGGCGCTTTGGGGCAACCGACCAGGAAGGGACTCAGGATGGCCAGTCCGATCAGGACGTAGAAGAAGCGATGACTTCGGCGGTTTCGGTCGAGCTGACCGGTGACGGCTCCAGCTGATACGCTTTCATACGGCCGACCAACCATGGAGGTACCTCGGCTTCGAGATAAACCCCGTCCTCTCGATCCTCCCGAACGAGAATCCGACCGGCCTTGTAAAACCACTGGAGGTCCCGGGCATGGGCATAGGGGATGCGGAACCGATATCTCTGCCAGTAAGACCGCAGGGTCCGGGCCATCGCCTCGACGAGCCGGTCGAGGCCTTCGCCCGTACGGGCCGACAAAAAGATGGCTTCCGGGCACATCGCCCGCGCCTCATGAATCCGCAGGGGATCGGTGTTCTTGTCGATCTTATTGAACACCCACAGGATGGGCTTGTCGTCGACCCGCATTTGCCGCAGGACCGCCCGGACGGTCTGAACCTCCGTCTCCATCCGAGGGGACGTGATGTCGATGACGTGAATGAGGGCCCATGCCGAGTAAACTTCGTCCAGGGTGGCTCGAAAGGCGGCGACTAACGAGGGCGGGAGCTTCCGGATGAATCCGACCGTGTCGCTGACGAGGACTTCCCCCAGGTCATTCAGCCGGACCTTCCGGACTAAGGGGTCCAGCGTCGTGAAGAGCTGGTCCTGGGCCGGCGCGTCGGCCTGGGTCAGTCGGTTGAACAAGGTCGTCTTGCCGGCGTTGGTATACCCGACCAGGGCCAAGACGGGGAGGCCCTTTTCCTGCCGCTCGGCATGAAGAGCCTGCCGGTGAGTCTCGATGGCCGCCAGCTCCCGACGGATGTGCGCGATACGCGCCCGGATCTGGCGCTGTTTCATCTCGAGAAGGGTCTCGCCCGGACCCCGAGTCCCGATACCGCCCCCCAGGCGGGAGAGCTCGACACCCCGGCCGGTCAGACGGGGAAGCAGATACTGCAGTTGCGCCAGCTCGACCTGAAGCTGACCCTCCCGGCTCCGGGCCCGCCGGGCAAAGATGTCCAGGATGAGTTGGATGCGGTCCAAGATCTTGACGTTCAGGGCATCTTCTAAGTTCTTGACCTGCACGGGACGAAGGGAGTCGTCCAAGACGACCAATTCCGCCCCGGACGCCGAGACCATCCCCGCCAACTCCCGGACCTTCCCCTGGCCCAGGTAAAACCCAGGGTCCGGGGTTCGACGGACCTGGGTCACGACGGCGACGACGTCGGCCCCGGCATCCTCGACGAGACGCCGCAGCTCCTCCAAGTCCTCGAGGGCTTCGGCTTCCCTCGCCCGGTCCCGGATCAGGCCGACGATGATAGCTTTTGGACGGACCTGCGTAGCTTTTTCCATACCCTCCTTCGTGAGCGACGACACAAAATGCAAGTATTAATGAGGTCCCGAGTGCCAGGTGCCGGGCCCCAGGGCAAGGAATGAAAGACCACAGACCGTTGCCCGCCCGGGGCTTCCCGTCGTCGGACGGAGTCGACCCCATGACAGAGTCAGGTCTATCGTCTCGGGGGTCCCCTTGAGCTGGGACCCAGTAGCCAAGACCCCCATTACTGCCATGCGAAATAGAATTCACACCAGGCGTCGCCTTGTAAGAGACAACGGCGTTCCTCAGCCCGGACGTCTTGACCCCCCAGGATTTCAATCGACCGGCGGAAAAAACCCAGGTTGCTTCGACAGTTGGGTCGGGTCGTGTATGGGATGTACCGCGTACGGATCATACAAGATGATACGCCCGTCGGATAGTACTCCGTCAGGCCGGCATTGTAGTACTCGTTCTGCCAAGTGGCGGCCAGTTTCAGGAACAGCTCTGGAGGCTTACCCAGGAAGCGTCGGTATTGACCCTTCTCGGGGTGGAAGGCCCGTTCAGCCGAGAAGACCCCCATTGCCTCATAGACAGCATCTGGGTCCTCACCTGCATACTCGGCGATGAGACGCTCGAAGCGCTCGACGAATCGCAGTTCGTACCAGCCGTTGACGCTGGCCTGACGCCACTGGGTCTGTTCCTCAGGAGTCAACCGACTCAGGAGCTCCTGCAGGACTGCCTCGCCCCAGCGGGACCGGACATAATCCATCCGAGACAGGAGGACCCATCCGCGTACGCGAAATTCATCGACGGGTTCCCAGTATCGCATCAAGCCATTAAGGGGCGGGGTACCGGGGGCTCAGCTTAACACCCGGAATTAAAGCTATATCCCCGCCCCATCCGGGGCCATGGCCCGGGGATAAAGCCGCCGAGGCTACCGTTGACGGAGGAAGGCTTCGATCCGTTGACGGGCCTCCTCGTCCCGCATCTGGACGGGCGGGTGCTTCATCGTGTAAGCGGAGATGTCATAGAGAGGACCCTTCAGGCCCCGGTCCCGAGCGATCCTACAGTAGCGGATCGCGTCGATGACGACACCCGCGCTGTTGGGCGAGTCCTGGACCGACAGGCGGACGTCCATCGAGATGGGGACGTGGCCAAAGATGCGGCCCTCGATGCGGATGAAGCAGATCTTTTCATCATTCAGCCAGGGGACGTAATCGCTGGGACCGATGTGGATGTTCTCCCACCCCAGGTCATAGGGGACCAAGGACGTCACGGCCTCCGTCTTGGAAATCTTCTTAGACTTCAGGCGAGACCGCTCCAGCATGTTCAGGAAGTCCGTATTCCCGCCGACATTAAGCTGGTACATCCGGTCGATGCGGACGCCCCGGTCGACGCAGAGCTGGGTCAGGGTCCGGTGAAGAATCGTCGCCCCGAGCTGACTTTTGACATCGTCGCCGACGCAGGGGATACCGGCCTGCTCGAAGCGGGATGCCCACTTGGGGTTGGACACGATGAAGACGGGAATACAGTTAATGAGCGAAACGCCTGCCTCGAGGCACGCCTCGGCATAGTACTCGGTGGCCTTCTGGGAACCGACGGGCAGATAGTTGAGGAGGATTTCGGCTCCCGTTTCCTGCAAGACCCGGGCGACGGGGACCGGTTTTTCGTCGGCGACCACGAAGGTCCGTCCCGGAGGATAGTCCTTCATGTGGGCGGCCACGCCGTCCAGGACGGGTCCCATCAGGACCCGGACAGGCCAATCGGGCAGGTCTCGGTAGATGGGATAGATACAGTTCGGAGCACTTAAGATGGCCTCCCGGAGGCTCCGGTTGACTTTACGGGCATCGATGTCAAAGGCGGCGACGACCTCGATATCGCCGGGCGTATACCCGCCCATGTCCCAATGCATGAGGCCGATGGCCTCCTTGGGGTCCAGCGTCCGGTAGAGCTCGATGCCTTCTAACAAGGCCGCCGCGCAATTGCCGACACCAGCGATGGCGATACGAATCTTCCCCATGAGAAGTCCTCCCCTCGCTGGGAATCATCTTCGTCCCGGGCCGCACTCTCTACTTAGGGACTATCCAGCAGGGAATCTACGATGACCGACGGAGACTATCCATGCAAGGCCTCGGTCTTCGGGTTTCGGTATCGGGCGTTGGGTCCCCCTGTCCCCCAATCCCGAACACCGAGGCCCATATCCAGCTCCGTAGGTCGCACCTTGGGTTATCGACACCCTTCCGTCCGCGGGAGTGGCATCCGGTCGGATTCCCTCACTGCTCGGGAAAAAGGATTTTTCAAATAGGTGACGAGTGGCGGTTTCACGCCTCCGTTAAGCCTCGCCACTCGTACCTGGGAGAATCTGGATTTTCGGCATTAGGTCTTGAGTGCTGAGATCTGGGTCTGGATCATATATCTAACACCAAAGATTTAGCTCGAATTTCCGCATTGGGAGCGCTATAATAACGGAGGCCATTGAGCCTGTCAATTCGGGAGGCGCATATGCGGGGGCTTCCCAAAGCGCTGGTCGTCGGCGGCTTGATCGCTTTCAGCCTATTCTTCATCGTCCTGGGTCTATGGGCCTTACGGCATATCGGATGGCAACCCAAGTTGACGAGTGATGCCTGGTGGCCCCAAGAGACGGTCCTGGCGTTGGAAATTCCGAGACTCTCAGCATGGATTCGGGCGATGGAGACGAGCCCCTCTCAGCGGGACGTCCGTCGACCGGAGGTCTGGTCTGGACTCCAGGAGTATTTCCGGTCCGTCCAAGCCCGGGCGGACGCCCGTCTGCCCGTCGTCTGGCAGAAGCGAATCGACGAATGGGCCGCCCCAGGGACGCTGACCCGGGTTAGGCGAGTCGCGGCGGCCGTCTGGGTCCACGCACCGGAAGACTGTCGTCAGGATAAAGGTGTTTGGGAGGGGGCTTGGATGGTCGAGGCACCGTCCGATGTTTGGACGGTGGTCGAACCCGGCCTTCAGGACCTCTGGCGGGAATGGACACGGTTCCTTGGGACGGACGTCCCGCCGGTCGTCCACGCCGACGGACCCCGCCACTTTATCACGTCCGCCCGGGGGTGGGAAGACCTGACGGCCGTCCGGACGGGCCGTCGACCCGCCCTTCGGGGGACCCCGGCCGCCGCGGCCTGGCGGCGGCAGGTCCGTGCCCCAGGGGCCTACTTTTTACTGGTCCCTCAGAGTTTAGCGGCGTGCCCGCCGGCGAGGGGCGAGGACCGGCGGGTTGGGGAGGTCCTGCGGCATATCCGAGCCGTCACGTTAAGTCATAGTATTCGAGGCGGCTGGCAGGACACGGTCTTCCAGGTCTGGCCGGCGGAACCCTGGCCGGCCCCCTGGAACCGGCTCATTACAAAGACGGCCATTTCCAAGGAATTCCTCCGCTGGGTCCGGGATGAGGACCGCATCGTGGCGATCCTCCACGTGGAGGACCCGGCCGGATGGCTTCGATACATCCAGAGCCTGCGTTCGGTCCGGGAGCCCCGCCTGGCGGGCGACGAGGCTCTCGTGGAAAACTGGTCCGGCGACCTCCTCATCACGGCGAACCTGACTCAACTGTGGCCCCAATGGCCAAGGCTCATCGAGTCGGCCTCCTCTCAGGGAAACACGGGCTCGTCTCTGGGCATGCTGTCGCAGGTCCTGAAGTCCCTGGGACAGGCTCGCTTGAAGGTCCTCGTGGGGGCCCGGGACGCCGCCCGGTGGGGGCGGGCGTTGGAGGCCTGGGTCAAGCAGACCCGACGCAAACAGGGGCTCGTCTCGGTCACCCAAGTCCGGGACCGACCCTTTCCCCTCTATCAGGCGACGACTCTTTTTCTCCCGACGGTCTCACCGACCTTTGGAGTCCATCCCCTGGGATTCGTCTTAACGCTCCACGGTGCTCAGATGGATGAAGCCCTGGAAGGTCGGGACCTCGCCAAGGGGGGTCTCTTGAAGGGAAAGCCCCGATGGCGGGCTCTCGACACCTTTGGGCCGGACCGGTGGATTCTCTTCTTATACTTGGACGGTCCCTC
>JAUQPV010000359.1 GCA_030550225.1 Acidobacteriota bacterium
CCCTCATAGCCCTTCGTGAAGATGTAGACAAACAGAAGGGCAAAGACCAGTTGGGCCAGCAAGTGAAGCAAGTACAGGAGATTCCGTTCCTCGGTCGTCGGGACCCGAAAGACGTCCTTGTGGGCCTCGTACAGAGAAAACAAGATGACGCCGTGGACGACCAGGTTGTAGACGATCGACGTGATAAGCACGGCCAGAACGCTTAGCCAGAAACGCCCTCCTTGCATCGGTACCTCCGGGTATCGGGAATTCGGCAGTCCGGCAGACAAACCAAAGGCAGGGAGCAAAGCGCATAGGGCAAAGCGCGAAGAATCCGGCATCCAGCGTACTCTTTGCGGACCTGCCCAACTGCCGGACTCCCGAATTCCCAAGTTGCCGGATTACCCGATCAGCGTTCGGCCGGTCGACGCCACGGGCGGCCCATCGAGCGGCCAAGCTCGATCAAGCGATCGATGGGGAGGGCCTCTCCCCGACGGCCCCGGTAGCCGGCCATCGTCTCCGCCTTCAGGAGGGCATTATAGACGGCCTCCTCGGTCGCCTCCACGACGGCCAGAAACAGGGGATTCAGGGCCTCATGGAGGACAAGGGGGACCGACGGTGGCGTCCGTTCCGCCCCGGTCCGGCGGCGGACGGCCGGGTGGGTGCTAAAGGCGACGGCATAATCCCCACTTCCATGTTGCATGAAGCTCCCTGTCCGGGCGAGGCCGAGGAAGGCCCGGCGGGCGAGCCGGCGGAGCTCATGGGGCAGAAGGGGCGCATCGGTGGCGATGACGACGATGGCCGAGCCCCCCGGCGGCGTCCAGGCCTCCGGCCAGGGGAGCAGGCCCCAGGCCCGGTTCACGGGGACGCCGTCGATCGTCAGGAGACCCCCGTAGTTGGCCAAGACGAGGACGCCGACCGTCCAGCCGCCCAGCGTTTCGGGGAGCCGTCGGGACGCCGTCCCGATGCCGCCCTTCCAGCCGAGGGCCATCATACCAGTGCCGGCGCCTACGGCGCCTTCCTCGACGGGACCGGAGCGGGTTCCCTCTAAGGCCGCCCGCACGTGCTCTTTTCGGACGGCCCGTTTCCGGATGTCGTTGAGCCATCCGTCGTTGCATTCAGCCACGACGGGGTTGATCGACCGGACGTCCTCGTTGCCCGGTAGGCTCAACATGAAGTCCAGGAGCGCATCGGCGGCCGTGAAGATGCTCAGGGTGTTTGTCAGGACGATGGGCGTCTCCAGCTCGCCCAGTTCTTCGACCTGACTGAGACCCAAGAGCTTCCCGAAGCCATTCCCCACGGCGATGGCCGCCGGGACCTTCTCCTGGAACAGGTTGCCCGGGTGGGGTCGGACGACCGTCACGCCCGTGCGGACGGCCTCGCCCTCGATCAAGGTGACGTGGCCGACCTGCACGTTGACGACGTCCGTGATGGCATTCCAAGGGCCCGGCGAGAAGACGCCCGGTTCGATCCCGAGTTCCCGCGCGCGAAAACGGCCTTCGGCGGCCATCGCCCCACCTATCATCGATAAGCCCAGGCCAGCAAACCAGACGACTTGTCTCATTGCCTGGCTCACGACGTCCCGCCGTCCCGCGGTTCGGGCCGCCAGGCGTAGCCCATGCCCCGGACGGCCACGAGCCACCGTCCGCAGGGACCCAGCTTGCGACGGATGTTCCAGATGTGGACGTCGACCGTCCGAGGCTGGGCATCCCGGGTCTCGCCGAGGGCGTCCAGGATTTCCTCCCGGGTGAAGACCCGGCCCCGGCCCTCGGCCAGGAGTTCGAAGATGCGGTACTCTGTCGCCGTCAGGGGGACAGGCTGGTCATCCAGAGCCACGATCCGGGCCTGGGGTCGCCACGTCAGGGGGCCCCATCGGCGCGGACCTTCCGGGATGGCCGCTTCTGGCGATACGGACCGAGCGCGGCGGAGCAGGGCCGCCAGCCGGGCCTGGAGTTCGGCCGGCCGGTAGGGTTTGACGACGTAGTCGTCGGCGCCGGAGCCCAAACCCCGGACGACGTCCCGTTCGGCGCCCCGGGCCGTCAAGACCAGGATAGGGAGGCGGGACCACTGGGAATGTCGTCGAATTTCTCGGACCAGGTCGAGTCCGTCCCACAGGCCCGGCAGGAGGATGTCGATGATCGCCAAGTGAACGTCGGGGGGCGGCTGCTGATTCAACAACGTCCAGGCCCTTTCGGCATCTTCGACGGCCGTCACCCGATAGCCCCAACCGGCCAGTTGAAGGGCCAGGAGCTTTCGCAGGTCAGGGTCGTCCTCGACGAGCAAGACGTGATGAACGGGTGCCTGCCGCATTGCCCACAGGTGCAAAAGATTGCGAATTTCGAATTGCGGATTGCGAATTGGAAAGAGAAGACAGTGAAAGGGCCCCTTCATCCTTTGA
>JAUQPV010000360.1 GCA_030550225.1 Acidobacteriota bacterium
GGCCGTCCGCCGTGATGGAGTCGAGGGAAGGGGGTCGGACATCGAACGGCCCGACCGACCTGGAGTCCCGTCTCCTGCAGGCCCTGGCGGAGGCTGTCGTCATCGACGAGCCGACGGCCGGGCCGGGCGTCCATGTGTGGTCGGTCATGTCGGCGCTCGACCGCATCTCGTTTCTCGTCGTCCCCCGGGCCGAGCTCCGGGGTTTTCGGCCGACGGGGACCGAGGTCGCGTGGGAGGCCCTCCTCTTGCGGCGGGAGCTCCTGGTCCGCTTCCGACAGGCGACCGAGGGCCGGTTCGTCCGGCTGAGCGAGCTGGTCCCGCGAATGGCCGTCGACACGGGCTTTCACGTCTTCGACGTCCGCCTGGGGGAGGCGGTCGAAGTCCCGGCCTGCGTCCTCATCCCCCGACGGGCCTTCGAGGCCCTGGGGCCTCAGCTCATGGAGAAGGTCACCCGGCGGGAGGGCGTGCGCGGGCCGGCGTATTCCTCCCATCCCATCCGGCATACATGGCTTCGGGTCCCAGCAGGGGATCTCCCGGAGGTTTTGGACCATGGTCACGGCCAACCATCTGGAAAGACATGGGTGTTCACGGAGTCCGATAACCCCGAAAGGTCCTCCGGATGAGGTTGTCGGATTTTTGCGGACGCTTCTACCCCGGATTCGGGACGTGTCGGTCCTGGAGGGGGCCGGACCCCGATGGCACCTGCGGGCACTCAAAGAGCAGAGGCGGTACCGGCGGCTCCTGCGGCAGTACCGGTCGGAAGTGCAGGTCCTTCGGACCCGGTACAACCTGGCCCGGATGGAACGGCGCTATCCCGGCTACCTAGAAGTCCTGCCTGACCTCTTGCGGGGTGAGCTGGCCGAACCCGTCCGGGTCCCGCCGTACTGGCGATACGTGCCTTTCCGCGAGACTGACCAGACGTGGATGACGGTCCTGGCCGGGCTCCTGGGCGATAGCGACGCGACCATCGTCAGTCGGAGTCCCGTCCCCTGGATGGCGGGGAGCTTTCGGGCCTGTCGGCTCCCGGTGGAGGTCCGGACGGCCGTCTCGGAGCAGGATTTTGCGTATCTCGCCAACGTGTTTCAGCGGGCCTGGTTCCGGTGGGACGAGGCGGGTCCGGCGGGTCTTTCCGAACGGGGCATCGTGTACGTACCGGTCTGGCAGAAGGCCCATCGGCGGTTTGGCCTGACCGTGTGGGTCGCCCCGGCCGTCCGACAGCACTTTCGGGACCTCCGGCGGGGCCTGGCCAACCGCCGAAAGAAAGGAAAAGGGAATGAAAGAGGGCAGATACAGACTTGATACGGACTCGATACGGACTTTTATCACAGGAGGGCGAACATGAACCTCTTTGTCGGAATTGACGTAGGCCGCAGTCAGGTCAAGGTCGCATGGGGGACGGGTCCGGAGGGACCCGTCCGGACCCGGGGCTTCGTGCCGGTCCTGCATCCCGGCTGGCTCGACCGGGTCACCGGGACCGAGGCCCCGGAGGTCCTCCGGCTCCGGGTCGGCGGAGACTTCTACGAAGTCGCCCCCGGGGAGGGGAGTGTCGTCGAGCTGTCGCCCCGGAAGCGGAGCCGTCTGACGGCCCTCCTGCTCCTGGCGGGGGTCGGTCAGGCGATGGCCGAGGCGGAGGCCCGGGAGGCTTGCGTCGTCACGGGCCTGCCGGCCGCTTGGGCCAAGACGGATGCCGAGGCTCTCCGACGAGAGGTCCAGGCGGCCTTGGCAGCCGGCGTCGAGGTCTGGGTCGGCCCCCGGGCCGTGCCCCTCAGCCGGGACGCCATGCGGCTGGCCTTCGTCGCCGAGGGCGACGGCATCCTGATGGAGTTCCTGAGTTCGGGGCCGACCCGACCGGGACCGACGCTGGTCCTGGACTTCGGGCACGCCACGACGAACCTCGTCGTCTACGACGGCTACGCCCGTCAGCGGGTCCGGACGCTCCCCGTCGGGGGCCTGCGGGTCTATCGGCGATTCTTCGCCGAGTACCTGAATCCCCGATGGGGGCCCTTCGACCGGGACGTTGAACAGCAGGTCATCGACGGCCTGGCGACTCAGGGGCGCATCCCGCACGTAGGCCCCTTTGAGAGTCCGCCCCCGAAGGGGGAGGTCCAGGCGGCCCTCGACCGGTATGCGGCCGAGGTCTGGCAGACGGAGCTCCGGCCCCAGATCGTCGACAACCTGAGCGGGGGCCTGTACGTCGAGAACGTCGTGAGCGCCGGCGGGGGCGTCCACCTGTTCCCGGTCCGGGAGGCCTACCCGGACGCCCATGTCCTGGCCGAGCCCCGGTTCGCCCAGGTTCGGGGTTACATGCGGTTGGCCGGCCGGGTCTTTACGTCAGGGGTCGAGGCGTAAGGAGGC
>JAUQPV010000361.1 GCA_030550225.1 Acidobacteriota bacterium
ACCCCGAAGCATATCTGAAGCGCCTACCGGCGGCCTCCTGGTGGATTATTCAAAGCGACCAGGCGGTCTTCCAACGGGCCTTCTTCCACGTCGAAGACCAGCTCTTGCGGAGTCAGGTCATCCACCCCCGGCGAGTTCAGGAGTTGCTTAACCAGAGCGGCCTTCCGCCTCAGGAATCGGCCCGGCGCTTGTACTTGGGCCTTCTATTTGGGTACTTAACGGCCCACCCTCCCGAGCGGTACGAGAAAGTGGCGCCCCAGCTGTGGTCGGCCGGCAGTGAATACCTGAACCCCCTGCCACCGGACTGGGAGGTCCTGGCCGACCGATCGGCCGACATGACGGCCTGGGAGCTCTTGGCCCTGCCACCGG
This sequence comes from Acidobacteriota bacterium, assembly GCA_030550225.1. GTDB lineage: Bacteria > Acidobacteriota > HRBIN11 > HRBIN11 > HRBIN11 > HRBIN11. The sequence goes on from JAUQPV010000361.1 coordinate 370, forward strand.
ACTCGCCCTGGGACCGGGTCCAGGAGCGCTATGAACAGTTCCGGGATTGGCTCCTGCCCATCCGGTACCGGAAGGACTTGAGTCCTGAGAAGCAGGCGAAGCTCGAACGCCTCATCCAGCGGGTCGAGAACGCCTACCGGGAAATCCGTCGCTCCCTCGACATGCGGACGCCGACCTTTGGGATTCCCATCGGGGACCTATCCACAGAGGCCTTGCTCCAGCGGGCGGAGACCTTCATCGAACAGGGTCGCTTCGAGGAAGCCCGCCATCTTCTGACGCAGTACCGGGTCGTCCTTGAAAAGAACAGCCGCTTCCATTACCTTATGGCCCTGACCTTAGCCCATCAGGGGGAAACCCAGCCGGAAGCGGAGGCCTACCTGCAGAAGGCCCTCGAGCTGGAACCCCTCAACTGGGACTATTGGGTCGAGTTGGCCGTGTTGTATAAAGATATGGGCCAAGTCCAGCGAGCCATCGAGACGCTCGAAAGGGTCTTGCGGCAGGAACCCCAGCATTTCCGGGCTCAACAGCTCCTTCGGCTCTACCGGGCCTGGCACGAGGCACGCCATGATCGTTGACGGCCACGCTCACCTGGAGGACCCCCGCTTCGACGCAGACCGGTCGGAAGTCTTGGACCGAGCCTGGGAAAACTATGTCCGGGCGATCCTGACCGTTCACTGCGACCTGGAGCCTCGGCGGGCGCAACTCACGCTGGACCTGACCGAGCGGTACCCTTTCGTGTGGGCGGCCTTTGGCCTCCATCCCCATGAAGCCCGCCGATGGGACGAGGCCGTCGCCCATCAACTGGCGCAATACTGGACCCATCCTCGCGTCGTGGCCATCGGGGAAACCGGCCTGGACTATCACTACATGCATAGCCCCCGGGAGGTCCAACGGACCGTCTTCGCCTGGCACATCGCTCAAGCCGTCGAGCGGGGCCTCCCCCTCGTGGTCCATACTCGAGAAGCCCACGACGACACCCTGGCCCTCTTACGAGAGGCTCCCATCGAACGGACGCAGGTCGTCATCCACTGTTATACGGGCGACGCCGAGACCGTCCGACGTTACCTGGACCTGGGGTGCTACGTCTCCTTCTCGGGTATCGTCACCTTCGAGCGGACCGCCGACGACGTCCAGGCCGCCGCTCGGGTCGTCCCCCTGGACCGTCTCCTCGTCGAGACTGACAGTCCCTACTTAGCCCCCGTGCCCTACCGGGGGCGACGGAACGAACCGGCCTACGTCCTGAAGGTCGTCGAGGCCATCGCCCGCCTGCGGGGCATGAAGATCGGAGACTTGAAAGATGCCGTTTACCAAAACTTTCTTCGGGCTTATCCTCGTGTACACCCTCTCCGGGGGGCTCCTCCTGGGAGCGGCACCCGCCCCTAAGACCCGCCTGACGGTCAGCGACGTCAATCGTCAGGTGGTCTGCCAGTGCGGGTGCAATATGGTCCTCCACAGTTGCACCTGCGAGTTTGCTCGGCAGATGAATGCCGAGATCCAGGCGATGATCGATGAGGGGTCGGACCTACCGGCGATCCTGCAACGCCTACAGGCAAAATACGGGCCGACCGTCCTGGCGGCCCCGCCCAAGCGGGGCTTCTTCGCCACGGCCTGGGTCCTGCCCTTCGTCGCCCTGGGCCTCGGGGGCGGTCTCATCGCTTACTACCTGCGCCGACGGGCCCGCCCGACCCCGCCGGCGCCGGCCGAAACGCCGCCCGTCGAAGACCCGGCGCTGGACACCCGCCTCCGGTCCATCCTGGAATCCGTGGACCGTTGAGGAGCGCAGGCGTCCCCGCCTGCGAGGCGTCCCCGCCTGCCGGAGGGCACACGTCCCGTCTGCCGGAACGCGGACGTCCCCGTCTGCGGGAGAGGGACGTGACTGTTTCAAAAGTGGTGGGTGGGGTTGAAAAGAGAAATCCCTCCGGCCATAAAGAGAGGGAATCTTCAGGCCGGAGGGAAGACATGCTAAGAGTCAGGATACGGATTC
>JAUQPV010000039.1:0-8437 GCA_030550225.1 Acidobacteriota bacterium
GCCTTCGGGACCTCCCGTTGGATGTCTTGCATGATCATCGCCTGATGGAGGGCCTTCCGCTGAGACTTCACGATGGGGTCGCCCTCCATTTCCTTGTATTCCTGTTTGACTTCCTCCTTCGTCATCATCAACTGCTTCTTCCACTGCTGACGCTGGTAGAAGTAGTCGATCCCGGCGATCAACAGAAAGGTCGCACCGACTTGAAAGATGAACGTCTGGGCGACCTTGATCCCGACCCGATAGAGGGCGGCCATGTCGACCCAGTGGAGGCGGACGATGGCCTCCAGGCTCCCCGAAACCGCCGCATAGCCCAGGAGGACGACGACTAAGACCTTTACGAGCGTCTTGACGAACTCGATGATCCCCCGAATCGAGAACCACCGCTTCAGGCCCTCCAGGGGGTTCAGCTTCTTAAGCGAGGGCTTCATCGGCTCGAACGTCATGTTGAGGCCCGCCTGGGCCGCCGCCAGGGCCAGGCCGGCGACGGCGACACCCGCCAGGATGGGCGCCACGCTCCGGAGCCAGACGGCCCCCGCTTGGTCCAGGAGCTTCGTCCACACCGTCGTCAGGCTCGCCCCGTCGACCTGCCCGATGGCGGCCGCCACGGTCCGGTAGTAGTCCCGGAAAGCATCCCCGATATGGGAAGCCCACACGAGGATCAGGCTCATCCCGACCAGGTAGGTCCCCACGGCGGGCACGTCCCGGCTAAAGGCGATCTGGCCTCGCTTGCGGGCTTCCTGCAATCGTTTCGGCGTCGGCTGTTCCGTCTTATCGCCCATAACCCCTCTTTAGATTGCGAATTTCGAATTGCGGATTGGGGATAACAGTAGGTGGACGCGCCACCCTCACGACGCTGGTAGTCATGTCAGCGTCGAAAATGCCGCCCGCAAGGACGCTGGCGGCCTTTCCCTGTCCTGGCCTCAAGTGCACGCCTACCGAAAGGGCCGATTCCATCCGCAATTCCCAATCGAAAATCCGCAATTCGCAATTTCAAGGTGTTGCTCCCTTCAGCCAGCCGCCCATCCAAGCGTGAAAGGCCCGCCAGACGTCAGGCGTGAAGCCTAACAGGCCATAGATGGACAAGGCCACGATGAGCAGGCCCACGGCCGGCTTCAGGGTCATGCTCATGAAAAACACGTCCATCTGGGGGGCCATCCGGTTGGCCACGCCGAGGATGACGTCCATCAGGATGAGGACGACGAGGGCCGGGGCGATCGTCTTCAGCATGATGCCGAACATCGTCCCCGTCATCTGAAGGAACGCCTCGTGGACGACCGGGACCCTCGGAAACACACCAGTCGGCGGAAATAACCGGTAGCTGTCGAGGACGGCTGACAAGAACCACCGATGCCCCCCGACCAGCAGGTACAGGACGACAAAGAGCTGGAGGTAAAAGTCGCCCAGTAGGGAAGTCTGAATCTGCAATTGGGGGACCAGGATGTTGGCCATCGTCGTGCCCCGGACGTTGTCCAAAAACTGACCGCCCATATTGGCGGCGAAAAAGACCAGGCTCGACCCGAAGCCCAGCAGAAGGCCGACCCACAGTTCGTGCAGGGCGGCGACGCCCCAGGCCGTCGGCGTCAGGTTCAGGGGGACCGACGCCTGCTGGCTAAGCCAGGGCGTCGTGAACCACGCCAGGACCATCGCCAGGCCGACCTTCACGGGACCTGGGACCAGCCGACCGCCCAGGAAAGGGCAGAACTGGACGATGGCCGCCCATCGAATCATGCTCAGGAAGAACAGGGACGCCGTGTCCATCGCCCCGTGACGGACGCCCCAGAGGTCCCCAAAGGGGCGGAAGACCCGTTCCAGCGCGCTCGGCTCGGGGAGCCAACTCTCCATCGCTCCTCCGGCGATTCGGGAATTCGGCAGTGGGTAGTCCGAGGGGAATGGCCTGCGTCCCCATCCGGAGCCGCTCGGGACGACAGCGGCATGGTGCCCGCCCCTGAGGCGGACGCCCGCATCCAGGCGGGCATTCCGAGCCGAGGCGACCCGACGGGCCGGCCCGACCCGCCGCCGTCCCCGGCGGCACCCGCATCGATGACCCCAGGGGTTGTCTCTACCCCTCTATCTGCCCACCTGCCTATCCGCCGACTGCCGAACGGCCGAATTCCCGAATCAGTGGATCCACTTCGGAAACTCCGAGAAGATGACGTAAGCAAACCGACTGATGTGGCTGGCCATCCAGTAACCGGCCAGGTACAGGACGCCGAATACGGCGACGATCTTGGCGGCCATGCTCAGGGTCTGTTCCTGGATCTGCGTAAGGGCCTGCACGATCGCCAAGGTTAGGCCGATAACGAGGGCGGCCAGGATCGGCGGCCCCGAGACCAGGACCGTCAGGATCAGGGCCTCCTGGGCCGCGCTAATGAATACGTTTTCCATCGGAACCTCCATAATAGGGCAATAAGGCAGTAAGGTATTGAGGCAGCAAGGCGGAAAGGGCGAGCGCTCCGATTCTCTCGAATCCCTTAGGCCTTATTGCCGTACTGCCCTACTGCCCTCACCCCATGTACCCCTGGATCAAACCCCGCACGAGCAGGTCCCACCCGTCGACCATGATGAACAGCAAAAGCTTAAAGGGCAGGGACACCGTCACGGGCGACAGCATGTGCATGCCCATCGCCAGCAGGATGTTGGAGACGACCATGTCGATGACCAGGAAGGGCAAGAAGATCAGGAATCCGATCATGAAGGCCTCGGCCAGCTCGCTGACGGTAAAGGCCGGGATCAGGACGAGGAGGTCGTCGTCCTTCATCGTCTCCTTCCACTGGGGCGGTCCCGTCCGGACGGCCATCTGATAGAAGAGGGCCCGTTCCTTGGGATGGGCATGCTTTTTTAAGAACGCCCGCAGGGGCTCCTTGACCTGATCGACGACGCTCAAGATCATCTGGGCGCCCGCCGGGGACACGACGTCCTGCTGGACGGGCTGGGTCAGCATGGGTTGGAGGGCATCATAGACCTGCACGCCGATGGGGGCCATCACGTAGATGGTCATGATCACCGCCAGGCCCATGATGACGGGCGTCGGCGGAATCTGCTGAGTCCCCAAGGCATTCCGCAGGATCGAAAATACGACTGAGAACTTCACGAAGGAGGTCGTCATCATCAGCAGGAAAGGCGCCAGCGACAGAAGGCTCAGCATGAGGACCGTCGTGACGGGGTTCCCAGCCCAGGCACTCGGCGGCGGGGCCGGAGCGGCTAAAAAAGTCGGATTCATGTCACATCGACTCCTTAGGGGCCGTCGAGGGCTCGACCCGTTCGAGCGTGGCCTCGAAGGACGGACCCGGGGCCTCGGACTGAACGAGGAGGACCTGCACGCGGTCTGGGGAGGTCCCCAACAGAAGCCACGTCTGGTCCCACCGGACCAGGTAGAGGCGGTGGTTCCGGTCCAGGGGGTAAAATTCCTCTACGTGCAGACGGCGGGTCCGCTGACCCATCCGGTGGCGGAGAAGCCATGGGAGGCCCAGCCGTAAGGCGATCAACGCCACAAGGACGACCACCGCCAGGGCCAACAGCCCCCGCAGGATCAGCCATACTTCCTGGGCCGCATTCATTCTTGTCGTCCCTCGTTCCGTATGGGCGATGGGAAACGGGTGGTGGGTTTTCAGGGTTCAGGCTTTTCCCAGACCCCTGAGAACAGAATACCTATTGAAATTGGGTCAATATTCGTAAAATCTCGATCCCCAGCTTTCCGTCGACCACGACGACCCGACCCTCGGCCAAGACCCGGCGTTGCAGGCCGGTCTCGATGACCAGGCGGACCGGGTCGTCCGGACCCCGCTGCAAGACCAAACAATGGCCCGCTTGCCAGCGTTTCATCTCACTCAGGGTCGTCGGGAATCGATCGAGTTCGATGACGACTTGAAGTTCCAAGTCTTGGGGCGATAGCGTTTCCGGTTCACCGGCCGGTTGTTCCATATCTCCCATGGGTCCGTCGTCTCCGGGCGTGCGGATCCATAATTTTTCGAGAGTCAGTTTAAGAGACCCCGCCTCCCGGCGCAAACGGCCGGCGTGCCAGAGTCGGCCTGCACGGACATACACAGGCCCCACATCGGCTTCTGCTTCGTTTGTCGAACTCCAGGCCGTCGGGAACCACGCATCCGGCAAGAGGACGTCGCCCGGTTCGATGCGCCGCCAGTCGGTGACCCGCAGGCGGATCCAGCCGCCGTAGACGGCCACGGGCCATATCAGGTCGTCCCACTCAGACGGCCACGGCGGCTCCGACGGCTCGACCCGGACCAGGACCGTCGAGGCGACCTTCAAGGGCGGGCTGGACAGCCACACGTCCATATACAGCCACCGGTCGTCGTCCGACGCCAGGGCGTCGGCCGCCTCCGGCGTGGCCCAGCCGCTGACCTGGAAGGCCGTACCGGCTCGGTCGGTCAGCGTCGTGGTGATCTGGAAAGCGATGAATTGGGCGATACCCTCTTCCATCGGGTCGGACCCCCAGGTGTCGTCCCAGGGAACGCCCGTGATGTGGTCCCAGCAGGCCCGGATCCATATAGCCGGGACCCGGACCCAGGCCGTCCATCCGTCCCACTGGACCCGAAGCCAGCGGTCGTTGGGATGCGCCAGGGCTTGGAAGGGCCGACCCAGCTTCAGGGGCTGGAGGCCTGTACCCTGGACCTCCAGGCGAGGCTTCTCCGGGGCCCTCAGCTCCATGCCGACGTAAGTCAACCGACAGGAGCCGACCTCGACGACGTCCCCGGGCTGAAGCGGCACGGGTTGCAGGGGTTCCAGCCGCTGACCGTTCTTCTTCGTGCCGTTGGTGCTCCGCAAGTCCATCAGCCAGACGGCGCCCCGCTCGACCTGGACCTCGGCGTGCTCGGTCGAGACCGTCGGGTCCGGGAGTTGGAGATGGCAGGCCGCCCCCCGTCCGATACGGAAGGGGGGCTTCTGCACCTCCAGGTCTTGCTCTGTCCCATCCGCATGCGCCAGGCGAAACCGGACGATCGCTTCTTCCGGCACCGAGACGGGCCACCAAGGGGCGGCGACCTCCGGGATCAGCCGGGCCAGGCGGGGTCCCCACGCCTGCAGACGGGCAACGGCCGGGGCCCAGCGAGTCCGGTACTCGACCTCCTGGGGGTCCCGTCGGGGAAGAACCGCCGACCAGGACGTTCGGGAGATAGAAGCCGAAGCCGCACGTGGCATCACGAATACCCCTTGCGCACCTCATATCGGGTGCTGAATGTCTGAGAAGAGACCATAGCCCGTAGACGATAGACCATAGACCGATTCCGGAAGATCGGTTCGCCTCGTCTCAGGACAAGGCATCCCCGTAAGCTCCCCTCGCAGGTCCAGGGTCTATAGTCTGTAGTCTGGCATCTGGGTCCCTTTGACCCATACCTAACACCCAGCACCTAACACCGGATCATTCATCCTCAGCGGTCTCCTCCGGGGCCGACCGGTCCCGTCGCTCTTGTTCCGAGTCACCCTGGAATTCCCGCTGGGGTGTCGCCGGGGGCTCCCATCGGAACTCCGGTTGATCCGGCATCCGAACGGTGACCTCTTGAAGCGCCAGGCCCCGGGCCTCCAACCGGCTGGTCAGCTCGGATACGTGGTCCGTCAATAGCTGTTGGGCCTCGGCCGTCGTCGCCTGAAAGTCGATGCGGAGCTGGCCCTCGGGGGTCCGGTGGAGCTCGACCGTCATCGGACCTAAGCGGCCCATGTTAAGTTCCATATGGACTTCCGTGGCGCCGCCGGCGTACATGCGGACCTGGACGGTAGCGACGATCCGGTCCACGATGCGCTGGATTAGGGCGGCGGCTTCCGGCGCCAGGCCCCGGCTCAAGGGAGCCTGGACCTCCGGGGTCACCGTCGGCGGGACTTGGGGAATCACGACGTCACCCGGCATATGGCGGGGTGGCGGGCTATCCGGGGCCAAGGTACCTTTTTGACCCGACTTGTCTTGGGAGCCCCCGCCCTCGCGCTCACGACCCTGGCCCTCATGCCGGCGGGTCACGCCCTGGTCGGTCCCGCGAGCCGTATCCGGGGCGTCAGCCGCCTTCCGGTCCCTTTCCGTCGAAGGCTTCTTGGAAGCGCCTTCGGCCTCCGTCTTCTGACCGATGACATGCTCGAACTCATCGGCCGGCCCCGACGGCTGGGCCTCCTCCGAAGTCGGCGTCTCGGCCGGTGCGGACGGTGCACCCGTCGACTCGATCCGTGTCATGACCTTCTCCATCCAGACAGGTGTTAGGTGCTGGGTATTGGGTGTTGGGCTCTTGAAAAAGGACCTAACACCGAACACCCAGCACCTAACACCGATTTCTCGAAGGGTCAGGAAAGCCGATCCTATCCAGGTCCTCACGAGCCGAATGCCTCTGGCCTAACTGTCCACTGCCGACTGCCCACCTGCCCATCGGTCTATTCTTCTTCCTCGGCCCTTTCACGTACGAAGCGGGCCGAGGCGATCTCCTCGGTCAACTTTTGCTCCTTGAGAGCCATCTCCCGCTTCCATTCGGCGAGCCACCGCTCGTAGTGCTTCTCGATGGCCTTCAGGGCTTGGTCCGCTTCGATGAGCTGGGCCTTCGCCGCCTCGATGGCCTGCTCCGCCTGGCGGACTCGCGCCTGCTGGTCGGCGATCGCCCGGTCCTGCTCGACGATCCGGGCCTCCACGTAGCGGATTTCTTCCCGGCGGCGCTCGATCACGACGACATCGATCAGGCCCCGTTCGTCGGGGTCGTACAAATGGGCGACCCGTTCGTTTCGCTCGGCGACGATCCGGTCCCGCTCGGCCTGCAAGTCTTGAAGGCGCTTCTGCTCGGCCTGGAGGGCCTGGAAGGCCCGGGCCAGGGCCTTTTTGGCGTCCTCCTTCGCCTGCTTGCGCTGGTCCATGACGGCCTGAAGCGGATACTTCGGCGGCTTCATAAGCAATCCGGCAATGAATAAGGCAGTAAGGCAATAAGGCAGTAAGGCGGTCAGACGATGGGGCGGTAGCATGCCGATCGGAGTTGGCATGAAACGATTCCGCAGGGATCCCCTAAGGGATCCCAACAGGACGGCTATCGTTGGGCATTCTGGACGTCACTTCACCGTCGACGTTCGGAAGCCCGGCTACCGGCATGCCGGCCGACGTTCCGATAGACTCGGGCTACCCCCGCCCTACTGCCTAACTGCCGCATTGCCTTACTGCCCTTCATTACACGCCCACGATGGAGCGGGCCCGCTGGAGGGTCGCCTCAAAGGAATCCTTCTCGTGCGTACTCTGCTTCAGGAAGGCCTCGACGGTCGGGTACTTTTCGAGGGCCTCGTCGACCCGAGGGTCCGATCCCCGCTTGTAGGCCCCCAGTAAGATGAGGTCCCGGTTTTTCTCGTAGTTGGCGATGATCTCCTTCATCTTCTGGGCGACCTTCAGGTGGTCCGGTGTGGCGACGGCCGTCATGACCCGGCTGGCGCTCCGAAGGACGTCGATGGCCGGGAAGTGGCCCCGGGCGGCCAGCTCGCGAGACAGGATGATGTGGCCGTCCAAGATGGACCGGACTTCGTCGGCGACGGGTTCCGTCATATCGTCGCCCTCGACGAGGACCGTGTAGAAGGCCGTGATGGAGCCCTTGTCCGAGTTACCCGCCCGTTCCAGGAGCTTCGGCAGGGTCGCAAACACCGACGGCGGAAAGCCGGCCCGGGCCGGCGGTTCGCCGATGGCCAGGCCGACCTCCCGTTGGGCCCGAGCAAAGCGGGTCACCGAGTCCATCATGAGGATGACCTTCTTCCCCTGGTCCCGGAAGTATTCGGCGATGGCCGTCGCCACGTAGGCCGACTTCAAGCGGACGAGCGACGGCTGGTCGGAAGTAGCGACGACCAGGACCGAACGGGCCAGACCTTCTTCCCCCAGACTTTCCTCGATGAAGTCCATGACCTCTCGGCCCCGCTCGCCGATCAGGGCGATGACGTTGACATCGGCGACCGTATTGCGGGCCAACATGCCGAGCAGGGTCGACTTGCCCCCGCCGGCGGCGGCGAAGATGCCCATCCGCTGGCCCTCGCCGATCGTCAGCAGGGTATCGATGACCCGGATCCCGACGGGAAAGCTCTGGAGGACCCGCTTGCGTTTCATCGGGTCCGGCGGCGGTGCATAGATGGGATACTCGACCGTCTGGGTCGGGTCGATGGGACCCCGACCGTCGATGGGCTCGCCGAGGCCGTTGAGGACCCGACCCAGCAGGCAGGGCCCGACCCGCACGGTCATGACGTCTCCCGTCGGACGGACCTCGCTGTCGGGGCCGATGCCCGTCAGCTCCCCCAGGGCCATCAGGTAGACCAGGTCGTTTTTAAAGCCGACGACCTCGGCCCGGACGGGTCGGTCCCGCAGGGGCGTCTCGATGTAGCAGAGTTCGCCGATCCGGACCCCCGGCACGCGGGCCTTGATGATGAGGCCCGTGACCTCGACGACCCGGCCCCGGACTTCCAGGGGAACGACTTCGTCGAGGAGATGCAC
>JAUQPV010000039.1:8537-13760 GCA_030550225.1 Acidobacteriota bacterium
TCATCCCTCCCCGCCACCCAGGAGGTGCCGCTCGATGACCCGGATCTGAGTCTCGATGGAAGCATCGACCGTCCCGAAGTCCGTCTCGATGCGGCATCCGCCCCGGGGGAGTTCCTCGTCGACGACGATGTCCAGGCTCCCCAGCCAGGGCAGGCGCTCCATCCACCGCTGGCGGTGCGGCTCCAAGATGGACCGGTCGTCCGGATGGACCCGCAGGATGACCCGCATGTTCTGCTGAGCCCGGAGGGAACGGAGGGCCTCGTCGATCATGGGCACGACGGCTTCCGGCGTCAGGTCCAGCCGCTGGCGCAAGATCTTCTCAGCGACCCGCAGGGCCAGTCGGACGATCTGGGGCTTGGCCTGCTCGATGACGCCCATGAAGCCGGCGTGCACCTGCTCGATGGCCCGAAGCCACTCGGCCATGCCCTTCTCGTAACCCTCCTGGTAGCCCCGCTGAAGGGTCTCCTCATATTCGGCCTGGGCCTGAGCCCGAAGAGCCTCGGCCTGGGCCTGCGCGGCCTCGAGAATGCGCCGCGCCTGCTCGGTCGCCGCCAAGACCTCCCGGTCGATGATCTTAGCTCCGGCGACCGGGGCCACCGGTGTTTCGGTCTCGTCCGTCGCCTTTTTGATGATCTTGGAGCTCATGGGGTTGTCCTCTTCGCGTCCGTCGGCAGATGAATGCGACCTTGCTGAGAGAGGGTTTGAATCAGTTCGGCCAGTTGCTGACGCCAATGAGCCGGGTCCGGCTGGACCGGTAGAGCTGACCACGGGGGTCGGTCCCTCATTTGCCGGAGGAGCCACTCGCCCAGGTTCCGGGGTAAGCGATAGGCCAGGCGTCGGAGTAAGATTTCCTGTTCCTCCTGAAGGCCCGCCCGGATCCAGTCGGCTAAGCCCATCCAGATCAAGACCGCCTCCAGGGAGGCCTGGGACTCGCTCAGCTCGGCGTAAATCGTCGGCCAGAAGGGGTCGTCGGACCACTTCCGGGCCTGGGCCAGCTCCATGGCCACGCCCTGAAGGTCCACCGGAAGCCGCCATATCAGGGCCTGGGCCTCCGACCGGGGGAGCTTGCGCAGACAGTTGACCAAGCCCCAGGTCCCGTAAAATCGCAAGATGACGATCACATCCCGGTCGTCGGCTTCCCAGAGACTACCCGGCAATTGCTCGACGAAGGAGGCCTTTTCCCAGGGCGGCAGGTCCGGATAGTCCAGCCGAGCCTTGACATACATACTGAGCCACGGGCCCCACCAGGAAGGCACGGAACCGTAAATGATCACGGGTGTTTCTGGCGGGGGAAACATCTTTTGGAGACGGCCCCGCAGGTTCGGAGGCAGGCTCTCTAAAGTCCACAGACGCCACGGGGCCGGCCAATTCTGGAGCAGGGCACCCAGCCAAGAGGGGTGAATGGCCGACCACGGGACCGTCGCCGATTTCAGGCGAAGGATCCGAAGGATCTGGGCCTGCGCCGCCGGGGCCATCCCGTAGATTTGCTCGGCCATCCGACGAGCCCGTTGGGCGTAAGCCTCGGACGAGCCGGACTGGAAGGGGGTTCCCGTCCGTACGTCGGACCTAACCTTGAGGGCGGCATAAACGAACGCAAGGTCCGTTAAGGGATTCATCATGCAATTTCGGATTGCGAATTGCGAATCGGAAAACTCGGGTACCGCTCTAACGTGCAAAGCCCTACCACCATACTGCCTTATTGCCTTACTGCCTTATTGCCTTATTGCCTTTACTCTCGCCCCCCATCACGCCGCCTGCTTCGGCGGTTTCTGAATCGCCCGGAGTTGACGCTGGGCCGCCGCCAGCTCGCCCCGAAGCTGGGCCAAGACCCGGCCCTGCCAGAAAAAGAGGCCCCCCATGAACAGCAAAGTCAGGACGATGATGACCGTGGCGATCTTCAGGGTTGCCAGGGAGGGTCGGGCAACGACGATGGGCCCAAAGGACACCATGTCATACGTCTGCTGAGGCGGTGCCATCTGGATGGGCTTCATGACGACGGCGACATTCTCCGGCTTCAGCCCCTGAACGGCGTTGGCGACCAACCGTTGGACTTCGTCGGGACGGAGGGGCGCCTGACCGGCCGGGTCCGGGCGGTACTCCATCATGACGGAGGCCTTCGCCTCGCCCTGGACCTGGCCCGTGATGTCCGGTTCCGGGATGACGACATGAACCCGAGCCGAGATGACGCCAGCGACCGATTCCAGCGTATGGGCGATCTCCCCCTGCAGGGCCTCCAGGAACAGGGCCTTCTCCTCCATCGGCGTGACGACCAGCTTCCCCTTGCCGAATACGTCTTTAAACCGCCGGACCGGCGGTGACGGGAGACGGTACTCCTGCAAGACGCCCCACACCTTCACGGCGTCCCGCCGAGGGACCGTGACCTTCCAGGTGTTCGCCTCCGGATTGTCGATTTGCTTCGTGGCGATGATGCCCTGCTGTTGCAGGACGGCGATGACCTGATTGGCTTCCTGTTCTGACAGGCCATGCAAGATGGCCGTCTGACATCCGTATGTCAGAAGGCCCAAGAGCAGTCCGGACCATAAGACCGATTTACGAATCACGGATCGCGGATTGCGGATTGCGGAATTCTTCATGACCGTTCCCCCTGGGAAGGTCTCAAGTCCCGGGAACGGGGATCGGTGCGTCAAGGGTCCGAGGAAAGCCCGAGACCTCATCCCTTGATCTGATCCCTAACACCCAACATCCCAGACCTAACACCCGTCGGGCCGAGGAAGGCCCAGCGGCCGAGGTGGGGCCGGAGCTTTCTTCCCGGCACCCGAGACCCTACACTTGTTGCTGAAGCAACTGCTTGAGGCCCGAGACGGCCTCCGAGATGACCTTCGTCGTGACCTCGACCTGGACCGTCAGGTCGTGGATTTGGGCCTGAATCCCGATCAGCTCTTGGGGCGAGAAGGTCCGACCGCTCTGGAGTTGCCCGATGAGGTCGTTCAGTCGGTGGTACCCCTGCTCGATTTCCCCCATCAACTGGCGAATGCCCTCGGGCGACTCGGCGACCTTCTTTTTCTCGTCGTAGATCTGCTGGACCTTCGTGTCAGCCGGGACCCTCTCGGCAGGCGACACGCTTGAAACGGGGCCCTGGGGGCTTACGTTCGACAGAGACGACACCGCACCGCCCGACCCCTGCTGTTCCAATTGGGACAGGACTTGCTCGAACTGCTGAAGCTGTTGCGGGACCTCCTCGACGACCTTCTGGGCATGCTCCAAGACGGGCCGGACGGCTTCCAACCCACCGGCGATGTGCATGACGCCTCCTCCCATTCGGCAGTTCGGCAGTCGGCAGGTCGGCAGATAGTAGGAACGACCCCGGGCGGCCCTCGTGGGGCGACCCACCGGGTTGTCCCTACGGCCGCCACCCTTAGCGACGCCAGGACAGAATAACGGCAGGGACGCCCGCACGCCGCGGCGGCTTCATGAGGGCGTCCGCTGGATGCCTGGCATCCAGACCGACCCCCGCCCCCACCTGCCCACTTGCCTATCCGCCGACTGCCGAACTGCCCACCTGCCCAATTGTATCACAGGACCCTTTGAAAGATCCCCTGCCGCAGGGCCGAAAGGAGCTCCCGGGCCAACGTCACGGCGTCGGCGTCCCGATTCCGCTCCACGACGGCGCTCAAGAGCTTTTCCGCCTCGGCATACCGCTTCTGGGCGATGAGGGTCTCGGCCAAGAAGGCCTTCGTCAGGTCGTGGTCCGGGTCCTGTCCGAGCGCCTTCTGGTACGCCCGCTCGGCCTCGGCGTACTGATTCTGGGTAAAGTACAGCAGACCCATCAGCATCAGCGGGACGGGGTCCTGGGGCCGGAGCGCTTGGGCGCCCTCGATGAGGACCTGCGCCTGGGGGAATAGCTCGGACTGGAGACAGAAGTACCCCAACTCCAAGAGCAGTCGGGGGACCTGGGACTCCCACTCGTGCGCCATACCGAACCTCTCGGCTGATTAACGGATGTTGCGGATCGCGTTCGTCGCCGAGTCGTGGCGGGCCTTCATGATCGTCGAGATCGCCTGGTAGATCTGTTGTTCCATCTGCATGACCTGCTGCATCTGCAGGTACAGGTTCTGCATCTTCATCATCTTCTGCGTCGGGTCCAGGTCGCTCTGGGCCAGGTCGTCGATCTGCTGTTGGAGATTGACGACGGACTGTTCAATACCCCGCAGAGAGTCGATGGAACTCATGAAGCACCTCCGTAGTTTTTGTAAAGGGCGTTCAGGACTTGAACCGCCAGCAGGAGGGCCCGCTGGGCGGCCGGAGAGGTTTCGGATCGGGCCCGGGCCGTCAGGGCGTCGACCCGTTCCCGGAAAGCGTTCGCCGGGAGCTTCATCCACTCGGCCAGGATCGGGAATGCCTGGGCGTCCAGGCCCTTTCGGGCGGCCTTCTCACTGCCGCCCTTCCGGGCCGCCCCGCCCTGGGCTACGTCACCGACACGGAATTCGCCCTCCATGATGGGCCTCCTTCCAGTCATGGATCGGACCGATCCATCAGGTTAGTCGTCGAACGACACCGCGCCAGGGCCCGCGGCCGGGTCCGGAGACCCGCCGATGGCCCTGCGGTCGTGCCGCCGGGGCGCGCCCAGAAGACCTGGCCACGACCCCGGGCGTCTCACATCTCCATGCGCCTCCCTGCAAACGGAAAGTGGCCTTCAAGGTTTAGGTCCCGAGTGCCGGGTGGGTCGTACGGCACCACAGCCCCACGACCCGACACCGAACACCCGACACCCGACAACGACTACGGCTGGGCCTCCTGGATTTGCTTGGCCTGCTCCAGGATCTCCTGGAGCACCTCGGGACCCTTGGCCTGCACTTCCTTGGCGATCGTCGCCACCAGCAGGCTCAGGGTCCGGGCCCGGTTGGCGAAGGGGTCCTTCCCCTCGGGGTCCAGCTCGACGGCCTTCTGAAAGTGCCCGACGGCCGCCTCCACGTCCCCCGCCTCCAACGCCAACTCCCCCGCATACGTGTGCGCCACGATGTCCTCCGGGTTGAACGCCAACGCCACCCCAAAGGCCGCCCGGGCGTCCTCGTTCATCCCCTTCTGCATGTACACCGTCCCCAAACACGTATGCAGGTACGGGTTCTCCGGGTCGATGGCCACCAGGCCCTCGAGTAACCGCTGGGCGTCGTCCAACTGCCCCTGCTGGGCCAACTGCTGGGCGACCAGCGTCAGGGCCAGGATGTCCTCCAGGCTCATCCCCAGAGCATCGACCAAATTGTC
>JAUQPV010000362.1 GCA_030550225.1 Acidobacteriota bacterium
CCTCCGCCGCCCCCATCGCACCCATGCCCGGCTCCCACACGCCCCGCATCCCCCGGGTCCCCCGTCCGGCTGGACACCCACCTCCGGAATCCGTATCCTGACTCTTAGCATGTCTTCCCTCCGGCCTGAAGATTCCCTCTCTTTATGGCCGGAGGGATTTTTCTTTTCAACCCCACCCACCACTTTTGGAACAGTCACCCGACCCGGTCTGAGTTGACAACGGGGCGAGAGGACGCTAAATTACCCTGAGCCAGATGATTCCTTAACCTCCTATTCACCCCAGCCCGACCCAATCCAATCGGCGGTTTTGCGTATTCGCCAAGCCGTTTTGGAGTACAGTGCCTATCGAGTCCAAGACTTACGCCCAGGGACCGGGCCCGAAATCGCTTTCGTCGGCCGTTCGAACGCGGGCAAGTCGTCGGTCATCAATAGTTTGGTCGGGCGTCGCTTGGCCCGCGTGGGGAAGCGGCCGGGTCACACGCCTGCCCTGAATTTTTACCGAATTGACACACATTGTTACTGGGTCGATTTCCCCGGTTATGGTTACGCCCAGCGCCCGCAGTTCGAGCGGGACCGCTGGCGTCAGGTGGCTGAAGCATACTTCTGTTACCGTCCCAACCTGCGGGGGATTATCCTGATCATGGACAGCCGCCATGCGCCCACGCCGCTGGATGACCTCCTGGTCCGATGGCTTGCCCCCTTCGGCTATCCCGTGATCGGGGTCTTGAACAAAGTCGACCTCTTAGGCCTGACCGAACGTGCGGCGCTTGAGCGGCGGATGACCGCCTGGGCCTGGCGGGGGAACCTCATGGCTGTCGTACCCTTCTCGGCCCGCACGGGGGAAGGCCGACCTGCCCTCCTATCTTGGATTCAAAAACTCTGCTTCGAGGAGCCACGATGAAATACCGATTAATTGCCCGCGAATTGGTCCTCCCCGACGGCACGCTCAACCTCTCCCGGCTTCGCTTGCTGGAGACCCGGGATCTCAAGCAGTTTGCCGCCGAGCTGGGCTTGGAGGACGTCGATTCCAAGCCCAACTACGAGCTGATCAACGAGATCATCCAGCGGCAGGTCGAGCAGGGGAAGTGGATTTGCGCCGAGGGCGTGCTGGAGATCTTGGAAGGCAAGGGCTACGGATTCCTGCGCTACGCCGCCAACAGCTACCTGGCCAGTCCTGACGACGTCTACGTCTCGCCGTCCCAGATCCGGAAGTTCAACCTCCGGACCGGCGATACCCTATTTGGCATCGTCCGCCCCCCCAAGGAAGACGAAAAATACTACGCCCTCATCAAGGTCGAGTCGATTAACTATGAGGACCCCGAAAGCATCCGGTACCGTGCCAAATTCGAGGAGTTGACACCCATCCACCCCAACGAGCGGATCCGTTTGGAGACGGACCGGGGTGACCTCTCGGGTCGGGTCATGGACCTCCTGACGCCCATCGGGAAGGGCCAGCGGGGTCTCATCGTCTCGGCGCCCCGGGCCGGCAAGACGATGCTCCTGCAGACGATCGCCAAGGCCTGCGTGCGGAATCACCCGGAGATCATCCTGATCCTCTTGCTCATCGATGAACGGCCCGAAGAGGTCACCGAGATGAAGCGGGTCGTCCCGGAAGCCGAGGTCATCAGCTCGACTTTCGACGAGCCCCCGACCCGTCACGTCCAGGTCGTCGACATCGTCCTCGAGAAGGCCAAGCGTCTGGTCGAACAGCGGTACGACGTGGCCATCCTACTGGACAGCCTGACGCGTCTGACCCGGGCCAATAACGCCGTGACCCCGCCGAGCGGTCGGGTCATGAGCGGCGGCATCGACGCCAGCGCCTTTCAGCGACCCAAGCGCTTCTTCGGGGCGGCCCGGAATATCGAGGAGGGCGGGAGCCTCACGATTATCGCCTCCTGCTTGGTCGACACGGGATCCCGGATGGACGACGTGATCTTCGAGGAGTTCAAAGGCACGGGCAACATGGAAGTCCATCTCGACCGCCGCTTGGTCGACCGTCGAGTCTTCCCGGCCATCGACTTCTTGAAGTCCGGGACCCGGAAGGAAGAGCTCCTCCTGACGGAGGACGAGCTAAACGCCATCTGGCTCCTCCGGAAGTCCCTCAGCCAGCTCAACCCCCTGGATGCCATGGAGACGCTCATCAATCAACTGGCAAAGACCCGGAGCAATGCCGAGTTCCTGGCCATGATCCGGCGCCAGCTCGCCGGTCAGGTCCCGGCCGCCAGCTAATCCCTTCCTATTCCCTGCCTGTCCGCCGGGCCGCCTCATAGACGGCCCAGACCTTCGGGGACACCAGGTCCGGCACGACAGCTTGGAGGCTCGGGGGGAGCGTCTGGACCCGCTGAA
>JAUQPV010000040.1 GCA_030550225.1 Acidobacteriota bacterium
ACGCCCAGGATGACCTCGACGCCTCGGGCCATCGCCTGGACGTAAACGCCCTCCAGGATGAGGCCCGCCCGCTCGGCCCGCCGGACGAGCTCCATGTAAGCGTCCACGGCCTCTCCGTCGTTCCGGACGTCGACGATCACACCGCCCACGTCGCTTTTGTGGATCAACCCCGGGGCGACCATCTTCAGGACGACGGGGTAGCCGACCTCCCGACATGCCAGGACAGTCGCCTCGAGGCCCTGGGCCATCCGACCCGGCGGGAAGGCGATCCCGTAACACGACAGCACGGCCTGGGCCTCGGCCGGCGTCAGGACCGTCCGCCCCGCCTGCCAAGCGGCCTCCAGAATGGCCTCCGCCCGGGCGACGTCGGCCCGAACCGCCGGCAGGGGCGCCCGCTCGGGCCGACCCCGAAGCTCGGCGTACCGCGTTAGGCCCCACAGCGCCCGGGCCGCCGACTCGGGGAAGGGATACAAGGGAATCAGTTCGACCTCCCGCCGTTGGAGTTCCCGGAAGATGGCCTCGACGCCCATGAAACAGCCGACGACCGGTTTGTCATACGCCCGGGCGATCTGGGAGATCTCGACGGCCACCTGGAAGGGGTCCTGCATGATGGGCGGGACGTTGACGACCATCAGGCTGTCGACTGCCTCGGCCTCCAAGAGGACCCGCATCGCCCGCCCGTACATCTCCGTCGTGGCGCTGGCGATCATGTCAACGGGATTTTCGACGCTGGCCTCCCGCGGCAGGAACGACCGCAGGGCCGCTTTCGTCGAGGCCGACAGCTCGGCCATCGTCAGGCCCAGACTCACGCAGGCGTCCGCCGCCAGAATGCCGGGACCGCCGGCATTCGTCAGGATGGCGACCCGAGGCCCCCGGGGCAGAGGCTGGCTGACGAAGGCCATCGCCATGTCAAACATGTCCCCGATGGACAAGGCCCGGATGACGCCGCACTGCTCGAGCAGGGCGTCGACCGCCACGTCCGTCCCGGCGACTGAACCCGTATGGGACAAGGCCGCCCGAGAACCCGCCAGGGTCCGGCCCGATTTCACGGCGATGACCGGCTTACGCCGCATGACCCGGCGGGCGATCTCGGTAAACCGCCGAGGATTCCCAAAGTCCTCCAAGTACAGCAAGATGACCTTCGTCCGCTCGTCCTGGTCCCAGTATTCGAGTAGGTCGTTGCTCGAGACGTTCGCCTTGTTGCCGATGGAGGCAAACATCGAGAACCCCAGGTTCAGATGGCGGCTCAGCGAAAGGATGGCCGCCCCGAGGGCTCCGCTCTGGGAGATGAAGCCGATCGAACCCGGCAGGGGCCGTTCATAGGCAAACGTCACATTCATCGAGACGCTGGGGTCCGTATTGATGACGCCCATACAATTGGGCCCGATCATGCGCATGCCGTACTGACGGACCCGCTGGACGAGCTGGCGCTCCCGCTCCGCCCCTTCGGGTCCCGTCTCCCGAAAGCCGGCCGTGATGACGACCAGGCCCCGGACACCCTTCCGGCCACACTGGTCGACGACGTCCAGGACTTGCTCCTTCGGGACGACGATGACGGCCAGGTCTACGGGGTCTGGGACGTCTAAGACCGTCGGATACGCTTTAATGCTGTGGACGACGTCGGCCGTCGGGTTGACAGGGAAGACCTTCCCCTGGAAGCCGAAGTCCAGGAGGTTCCGGACGATCTCGTAGCCGATCTTCCCCCGGTGCCGGGACGCCCCGATGACGGCGATGCTCCGGGGATAAAACAACGGTGTCAACTCATGGTCCTGCATATCAAGACCCATTACCCGTGAAGGTCCATGGTCGATGGTCTGGGGTCCGGATTCACCCGCCGGATGGACACCCCCGCCTGCCGGAGCTTCTCTTCCATCCGGACGTAGCCCCGGTCCAAATGATAGACGTTCGTGACGACGGTCGTCCCCCGGGCGATGAGGCCGGCCAGGACGAGACACGCCGAGGCCCGCAAGTCGGACGCCGCCACGACCGTCCCCCGAAGGGGCGTCGGGCCGTACACCCGGGCCGCCGGCTTGGCCAGCTCGATACGAGCGCCCATTCGCTGAAGCTCGGCGACGTGGTTGAATCGGTCCGGAAAGATCGTCTCGACGACCTCGCTGACGCCGAGTGCCTGCGTCATCAGGACCATCATCTGGGCCTGCAGGTCCGTCGGAAAACCCGGGTATGGCTCCGTCACGACCCGCAGAGGCCGAAAGTCGGCGACCGCCCGAGCATCGACGACGACCCCCTCGGCCGTCACCTCGATGAAAGCGCCCTGCCCTTTCAGATGCTCCATCAGGGCCGTCAGATGCTCGGCCCGAGCGCCCCGGAGGACGACCCGGCCTCGCGTCAGGACGGCCGCGACCGCATAGGTCCCCGCCTCGATCCGGTCCGGAATGACCCGAACGGCCGTCCCCCGAAGCGACGAAGTCCCTCGTATAATGATCTGCGCCGTGCCAGCCCCCTCGACGTCGGCGCCCATCTGACGGAGGAGCTCGGCCAGCTGGACGACTTCCGGCTCTCGGGCGCAGTTCCGCAGGACTGTCGTCCCCGGAATGGCCGCCGCCGTCATCATCAGGTGCTCCGTCCCCGTGACCGTCACCTTGGCGAACTCGAAGACAGCCCCCCGGAGCCGACGGGCCCGGATGCGAACCCGGGCCGCCGCCTGGTCGACTGCAAAGCCCAGGGCCTCGAGACCTGCCAGATGCAGGTCCACCGGCCGCTCCCCGATGGCGCACCCGCCGGGATAGACGACCTCGGCCGACCCGAACCGAACGCCCAGGGGGCCCAGCGTCAGGAAAGACGCTCGCATCCGCCGAGTCAGCTCCGGCGGCACGGTCGTCGAGGTCACCTGCTCCGCTTGAAGCGTCCACCGGTCTCCGGCGACCTGAACATCGACGCCCAGGTCCATCAAGAGCTCCCGCAAGGTGAAGACGTCTTGAACGGGCGGGACGTTTTCCAGTTCGACGGGGTCCGGCGTGAGGAGGGCGGCCGCCATGCAGGGTAGGGCCGCATTCTTGGCGCCGGCGATGGGGATCTCACCGTCCAGGGTCGAAGGCCCCTCCAAGACCAGGACGTCGGACATCTCGGGACTCCGCGAGAGGGATCCGAGGGCATGCGCTTCATTATAGGCATCCCGACGCCAGCGGGCTATAGAGAAAATTGCGGATTGCGGATTGCGAATTGCGGATTGGGAATTGTAAATTACGAAGGGCGGGTTGCGGAAGGCAGAATGTGGAGCGCCGGGTGCCGGGCGTCCGGTTCGGGGATGTAGACGACCGGGTAGTGTTCCCAATGGGAGCGACGCCGGCAGGACGGCCGGCTCTCTAAGGTTGACACCGCCATCACGGACGGTGTCCCGATGAGATGGACGCCACCGGCGGCGTCCGGACAAGGGGACGCCGGGATGGCGCCCGGCGTCCCGAAGGATCACGTACAGATTACCGTATCCCGTAGGGGCCGATCACGACCCCACCCCTACCCAGCCATGCAGGGCGAACGTCGGGACGTCTTGATCATCTTCGTATTCGGCCTCGCCTTTTTCGTCCTGGGGAATTGGGTCCTCTCCGTCACGTCACTGGACGAGGGCCGCAACTTGGACGCCACGCGCCGGATGCTCGAGACGGGCGACTTCCTGGTTCCCTACTACAACTGCCGTCTGCGGTTTGAGAAGCCGCCCCTCCTGTACTGGACGACGGCGGTGTGGTTTTTCCTCCTCGGGCCAGGGACCTTCAGCGGTCGGCTCGTGTCGGGCCTTTCGGCCATCGCCCTGAGTTGGGCGACATACCGTATCGCCCGGGATTTCTTTGCACCCGACCGGGCCCTGGCGAGCGCCCTCGTCTTGATGACTTTCCCCCACCTATGGGTCGAGGCCCGGGCGGCCGTCCCGGAGCTCTTGATGACGGCCTGCATGGCATGGGGTCTGTATGCCTTCCTACGGGATCGATGGGTCCTGGGTTGGCTGGCCCTGGGTCTGGCCTTTTTGGCGAAGGGGCCTGTCGGGGTCGTTTTGCCCCTGGGCGTATACTCCTTGTGGCGGCGGGACCTGCGGTGGTTCAACTTGCGGGGCCTGGCGGTCTTTGGGGTCGTGAGTCTCCCATGGTACGGCCGGATGGTCCTCCGCTTTGGATATTACTACTTTTACAAATTTTTTATATATGAAAACGTCTTTCGCTACACGGGAGCCTACCGCATTCACATCTACCCGTTCTACTACTACGTCCCCATCGTCCTCGTCAGCTCCCTCTTCTACCTGCCCGCCCTGCCCCGCCTCGTCCAGACCTGGCGCCGCCCCCTGACGCCTCTCCTCGGATGGTTCCTCTTCGTCCTGGTCTTCTTCAGCCTGGGCCGAAGCAAGCTCCATCACTACATCCTGTTCGCCTACCCGCCCCTGGCCATCCTGTGGGCCCACGCCACGTCCGACCGGTATCGGCAGGTAGCGATGGCCGTCGCCGCCCTCCTCCTGGCGGCCCTCCTGGTCGGTGCCGACCGTTACGAACAGCGCCGCTTTGTCCCCGTCGCCGCCGCCCTCCTCCGGTCGGCCCATCCCCCTAACGTCTACTTCTACAAGACGGAAGAATCGGCCGTCGTCTACTATAGCCGGCGGTGCATTCCCGACCTGCCGACGCCCGAGCAGGCCCGGCCCGGCGATTGGGTCATCTTGGAGCGGCCGCAGGTAAAGGACTTCCCCCGTCACCGGCGTCTGGCCGAGGGCCGGGAATTCGAGGGCGACTATCTCCTCATCGCCGTGACGCCTTAAAAGGTGGGGTGGGGCATTCCCGGTTCATAGAGCCCGTATCAGCTCATGGCTGATGGCTCATAGCTCCTGGAGACGTAAACCAAGGTAGGCCATGAGCCACGACCTTTTCATCCCAGGCCCAGCGGGAGGGCCCCCTTTTCCCGCCAGATGAGGTAGAGGTTCCGGCTGTAGATGAAGAGACCCAGGGACTGGCCCAGGATGAAGACGGGGTCTCGGCGATGGACGGCGTATATCAGCAAGATGGTCGACCCTAGGATACTGAAGACCCAGAACAGCGTCGGTACGACGCTACGGTGCGCCCGCTCGCTGGCCAGCCATTGGATCACGAATCGAGCCGAAAACATGCCCTGTCCGACCAAACCCAGGATCAGCCAGAAATCGGACATCGAGGCCCTCCCAGGTCACGGATTGGGGGTGCATCCAAGACATCGGGATGGAGTCGAGTCAAGAGGGGGTCGCCGAGGAACGAACGGCGCTGTCACAGTTTCGGGTACCTGAAAATTCGCATTCTGCAATTCGAAATGCGCATTCCGCTCACGTCTTCTGGGGTCGCGTGTAGGGGGGCCGACGGCGACGGTGCTCGGGTCGTTCCCGGGGCGGGCCGCCCGGCCGGGGCCGCTCGGGGCGAGCCGGACGCGGCGGCGCAAAGTCCCGGTGGGAAAGTCGGATGCGGTTGTCCTCGACGTCCAGGACCTTGACGAGGATCTCTTGGCCTTCGCCCTGGATGACCTCCCGGACGTCCCGGACCGGGTAGGGTGCCATCTCGGACTTGTGGAGGAGGCCCACGATACCGGGCAGGATCTCGACGAAGGCCCCGAAGTCGGTGATCCGCGTGACCTTCCCAAGGTAGGTCCGGCCCTTCTCGACGTCGGCCGTGACGTCCTTGACCATCTTGAGGGCCGCCTCGCAAGCCGCCGCCGTGTCCCCGGCGATAAACACCCGACCGTCGTCCCGGATGTCGATTTTGACACCCGTCTTTTCGATGATGGACTTAACCATCTTCCCGCCGGGGCCGATGAGGGTGGCGATCTTTTCGGTCGGGATGTAGGTCACGATGAGACGAGGCGCCCGAGGCGAGATGTCCGGCCGCGGGGCCGGCAGGACTTCGGCCATCCGGTCCAGGATGAACAGCCGAGCTTCCCGGGCCTGGTAGAGGGCTTCCCGGAGGACGTCGGCCGAGAGGGCCGGGACCTTAATGTCCATCTGAAGGGCCGTGATGCCCGTCCGGGTCCCGGCGACCTTGAAGTCCATGTCACCCGTGTGGTCTTCCTCGCCGGCGATGTCGGTCAGGATACGGTACCGGCCCCGGTCCGTGAAGAGGCCCATGGCGATGCCAGCGACCGGCGTCCGGATAGGCACGCCGGCGTCCATCAGGGCCAGGCTCCCGCCGCAGACGGTGGCCATCGACGACGACCCGTTGGATTCCAGGATTTCTGAGACGACCCGAATCGTGTAGGGGAACAGTTCCTCGGGCGGGATGACAGGCAGGAGCGCCCGTTCGGCCAGGGCCCCATGACCGATCTCCCGGCGGCTCGGCGCCCGTAGGGGCGAGACCTCCCCGACGGAGAAGGGCGGGAAGTTATAGTGGAGCATGAACCGTTTGAAGGATTCACCCGTCAGTTCTTCGATTTTCTGGGCGTCTTCGGCCGTCCCCAGGGTGCACGTGACGAGGGCCTGGGTCTCGCCTCGGGTGAACAGGGCCGACCCGTGGGTCCGAGGCAGAAGGCCGACCTCGATCCAGATCGGCCGGATTTCGGTCATCCCCCGTCCGTCTGGACGGACGCCCTCCTCGAGGATCATCTGTCGCACGATGTCCCGCTTGAGCTGGTCGAGGGCCCGCTTCACAGCCTGCTGGCGCTCCTCGTCCTCCTCGGGGACCTCGGCCAAGGCCTCCTTCAAGAGGGCCTCGACAGCCATATGGGCGGCCTGCTTACCAGGCGTCTGGAGGGCGGCCCGCATGCGCGCACCGAATCGGGCCTGCACCTCGGCCATCAGCTCCTCCGGCACGGCGGGGGGCTCGACCTTCAGCTTGTCGGCCTCCAAGCCCGTCTGCCGGTAGGCCTCCATGATGCGTTCGGCCTGCTCCTGGATGACCCGCTGGGCAAACAGGAGGGCCTCGGCCATCCGGTCTTCCGGATACTCGTTCGCCCCTGCCTCGACCATGACGACGCCGTGGACCGTCCCAGACACGAACAGGGACAGCGGGCTCTTCTGGAGGACCTCCAGCGTCGGGTTGACGACGAATTGACCGTCGGCCTCGGCGACCCGGATGCCGACGACGGCCTCGTAGAAGGGAATCGGCGAAAACAGCAGGGCCATCGTCGCCGCATTCAGGGCCGCCACGTCCGGGTCATAGACCTGGGAAGCCGAGTAGACGGATACGATGACCTGCGTGTCGAACCGGTACCCCTTCGGAAAGAGGGGCCGCACCGACCGGTCGATCAACCGGCTCGTTAAGATCTCTTTCTCGGAGGGCTTGCCCTCCCGTTTGATGAACCCCCCGGGGAACTTGCCAGCCGCATAGGTGTTCTCCCGGTAGTCGCAGATCAGGGGGATGAAGTCCTCGCCCCGTTCCGAGTCGACTTCCATGCAGGCCGTAGCGATGACGACCGTCTCTTCATGCTGGACCATGGCCGCCCCGTGGGCCTGGCGGGCGATGTCCCCTACGGTGACGACCAAGGGGTGCATACCGACGGGAATTTCGATCTTTTGATGAACTCGTGGAACGACGAGATTCATGACACGCTTCTCTTTGGAAATTCGGCAGTTGGACCCCTCTATCCCGGTCCCCGAGGTTCAGGGTCTGGGTGCAAAGGGACATTACGTATCACCGGTCCCTTGAACACCTAACGCCCAAGACCCAGCTTACTTCCGCAAGCCTAAAGCCTGGATGACCTGCTGATACCGGTCGAAGTCCTTCCTTCGCAGGTACGCCAGGAGACGCCGACGGCGGCCGACCAACCGGAGCAGACCTCGCTTGGAAGAAAAGTCTTTCGGATGCCGCCGCAAGTGTTCCGACAAGTGCTGAATCCGTTGGGTCAGCAGGGCAATGACGATTTCCGTCGAGCCCGTATCGTTCTCATGGCGCCGAAACTGTTCGACGACAGGGGCCTTGTCTTGACGGGTGATCGGCACGGTCCGACCTCCAAAGGGACTGGAAAGGGGAGCCGCTCGGGGTCACGCCCCGTCGAGCCGAAGCCGCTTCGGGGAATGCCCCATCTCATCTCGGTTCCGTCGGGAACCCCTCGGGGAGGACAGGGGAAGAGGACCAACAGGATGCCCTTCCCGACTCTTTCGCCCATACAATTTACGCCGTTCCCCCGAAAAACGCAAATGCCCCGGTCCAGGTCGGCGGGTCGGCAGATGGGCAGATAGGGGCCCATTCACCGTTCGCCACTACCGTCCGGCCCCGAAACCGCCGCTTCAAGGGCCATATACTTCAAGTAGAGTCCTTCCAGGTCCTCGTGGACGAATTCCGAACGGGTATACTCGGCGACGAGCCGTCCGGCCTTCAGGATGCCGACCCGGTCGGCGATGGCCTTGACGCGAAAGACGTCATGGGTCGCCATCAAGATGGCCCGGCCCTCGTCCCGGAACCGCCGGAGAAGGTCCATGAGCTCCGCCGTCGCTTGAGGGTCCAGGCCTGCCGTCGGCTCGTCCAGGAGCATGTTGTTGGCCTGGCGGGCAAGGGCGATCGCCAGTGCCAGCTTCTGGCGCATCCCCTTCGAGAAATGGCGGACCCGCCGGTGCCCGTCCCGTTCGTCCAGACCGACCCGCCGAAGGGCATCGGCGTACTCGGCCGGGTCCGGGGGCTTCGTCCGGCCCAGGCGGGCGAAAAAGTCCAGGTTCTGGAGGCCGGTCAGACTCTCATAGAGCCGCACGTTTTCGGGGATATAGGCCACGAACTTTTTCGCCTCCAGGGGGGCGGCCGTCACGTCCACGCCGTTGACGTAAACCCGTCCCGACGTCGGCGGCAGAAAACCCAAGAAGAGATGGAGGGCCGTCGTCTTGCCGGCCCCGTTGGCCCCCAGGAGGGCGTAGACCTCCCCGTCCCGGACCTCGACGTGAAAGTCCAGTAGGGCCTGCGTCCCGTCCTCGTAAATTTTGGTCAGACCTTCAGCCTTCAGCATCGGCAGACCTCCCTCAATGGCGACGGGTCAGCCGAATCCCCCACAGGACGATCCCCAGGCACAGGCCGACGAGGGTTACGATGAGGAGTCCGAGTCCCCATCCCCCGGAGCGGCCCGTTACGTGGACCCGGAGGACCTTCTCGTCGGTCGTGATGGGTCGTCCGGCTGAGACGGCCTCGGCCCGGAGCCGGGCCTCGTAGTCCCCCATCGGTACGTCCCGGGGCGGCTCCAGCCGAAGTCGGACCCGGGCCGAGGCGTCCGGGTCTAAGGCCCGGATAGACGGGGGCAGGACTTCGGAGCGCCAGTCCAGAGGCGCTTGGACCCGGACCCGGACGTCGTCGACCCGACGGCTCCCGGCGTTTTGGACGGTGACCTCGACCTCAGCCGCTTGGTCTGGCCGGATGGCAGGATAGAGGTTCGATATCTCCACCGCCAGGCGGCCGGTCCCCCGGGAAATGAGTTCCACGACGGCCATGGGGCGCTGGCGTCCGGTCCGCTCGAGGTCGGCGAGGCTGGGCGACGCCGGCAGTCGGGCCGCCTCGCCTTCGGGCAGGCACAGGACGGCAAAGCGGACCGGCCGGTCCGGTGGGACCCGCTCCGTCGGATGCGGCGGCAGGTATAGACGTAAGGTGAGTCGGAGCGTCGTGACCCCCTCGGGGAACCGGGCCTGGGTCCACCGGGCCGACGTCTGGGGGTCGAGGAACTCGGCGGCGACCTCCTCGGGAAGCCCGACGACCCGCAGGTGACACACGGGGTCAGCACCTGCAAATCGTTCCAGGGTGACCTCCCAGGCGGCGGTCCCCCCGAAGTCCGCCTCCTGGGAAAGCGGCGTGACGGTGACCCGCACGCCCTGAGACGGAACCTGCATCAGGAGGACCTTCTGGCGGTCCTCCCGGCCGGCGTATAGGAGCAGGACCTCTACGGCCTCGGCGTCCTTCAGGAGGATGAAGTCCACGCTGTACGTCTGCCCCGGCGACAGGACGGGGACCCGGACGTGGTAAGGGTCCGACACGACGAGGCCCTCGTGGAGGAGCGATACGTAGACGTCCCGAAGCTCCAGGGGGACCGACAGCAAGCCCCCTTCTTCTCGGAGGCCCCAGCTCTCCAGTAAGTCTGCATCGGGTCCGACGGCCCGGAGGACGACCCGGACGTGGATCCGCCCCCGGTCGTCGACCCATTTCTGAGAGGCCGCCACGAGGACCCGATGAAGACCCCCCACGGCTCCGACGAGAGCCTCCTGAAACTCGACCTGCGCCCTCCGGTAAGAGGCTTCCTTGCGGGAGAAGTCCTCCTCGGAGATGAGGCCGACCTCCCGCATCCGGACGGCCCGTTCGTAATCCTTCCGGGCCTCCTCAAGTTGAATGCGGGCCCGCTGGAGTTGGAAGACCTTCGGCACGTCCTGGGCACTTGCCGGAATCCCCCCTCCCAGGAGCCATCCCAGACCCATCCCCAGGACCCAGAGACGCCACCATCGACCGACGGCCCTTGCCAGGGCGAACCGAGACGAACGGAAGGGCCTAACGCACGTCATACCGCAGAAAACTGAAGTAGGCGCCGGCCAGAAAGACGACGGCATAAAAGCCCAGCAGGAGGACGTCCAGGCCCACGGCCCGCCCGACTTCCGCCGGCGCCATCCACTGGTACTGCAAGTGGGGGACCGGCGCCTTCGCCGGGCTGAATCCCGGGACGGCCTCCTGGCGTATGCTCATGTATTGCCCGACCGCCGAACCGTACCAATGGAGAATAAATTTACTATACACCTGGTCCCAAACCTCCCTCCCGAATCGTCGGGCGTTCGCCCGCAGGATGTCGAGGGCCGTGGGACCCGTCCCGGCGACCTCCGTCAGGACCAACGTGTAGGCGCCCACCGGCGACAGACGGACCAGGCCCCGGGCGATGCGAACCTGGACGTTCCGGCGGTTGATGTAGTCCTGGTCGAGACGGTCGATTTCTGTCTGGATCCGCTGTTCAAACACCCGGTCCAGGGCCTGGCGTTCATTGTCGTAAACCTCCCGGGCCTGCTTCAACGGACCCGCCTCGGCCCATGGGACCCCGCTGCCCTCTCCCTTCGGGTCCAGGCCGAATCGCAGAAGCGTCCGGTCAAAAAGCTCCCGGCGAGCCTGCTCCCACTCCTGGGTCAGGTTCTGCCGGACCAGTTGCTTCCGGAGGTCGTGGACCTGGGGCGACTCGACGGGATACACGACGGCGGCGACCATCGGGCTGACCTTGGGGACGACCAGGACCATGAGGGCCCACAGGAGCAGGAGCGTCACCAGGGCCGTCGTCGACCGAAACGTCCGAGCCGAGACGAAGACGCCCAGGCCAACCATCGCCAGTAAAAACACCAGCGTCACCCCCAAGACCAACGCCAGCGGGGCCACGCCGTAAGGTCCCCGCAGGACCGCCGCCGCTCCCGTCCCGACCAGGACGCCCAGACCGACGACCCCGCCGAAAGTGACCGGGATGAGGACCAAGACGTAAGCCCCCATGACCTTGCCGACGACGACCTGCCACCGGGCCACGGGCTGGGCCATCAGCAAGCCCAGGGTGCCCCGTTCCTTCTCGCCGGCGATGCTGTCAAACGTGAAGACCATCGCCAGGAGCGAAAGGATGGCCCCGGCGATAAACGCCAGGTCGACCGGCCCGAAGATGAAGGCCAGGGGATTCGGGACTTCGCCTTCGTGCCGGACCTGCACGCCGCCCTCCCGGGAGACGACGACCTTCGTCGGCAGGACCGACTCCAGGCCGCTGGCGACCCACAGCCACGGCGACGGCGGCCGGTAGCCCTCGGCCTGGAACTCCGGACTGACCTTTCCCTGAGCCCGCTCCTGGTAGTTGGCCCGGGACGCCTCATAAAAGGACCGGCGCTGGAAGTAGTCCTGCACATTCACGTACAGGCCCAAGGGGATGACCAGCAGACAGAGGACCACGGCGGCCGCAAATCGATAACTGACGAGGGCCTCCAACAGTTCCTTGCGAACGATGCGGAACACGACCCTTACCCTCGCCCAGGATAGGGGCCCGGCCCTGACGGTCTCTATGAACCAGGCCTTGTCCCGCTCCCCTAACGGACCGGACCCCCGACTTCCCAAAGCCGCCTACTTAGGCAGACGGGTTATGTCACTCGCCCAGCATTCACCCCTGATCGTACCACAGCAGACACCGCAACAGGAACCGCAGCAGGCCTGAATCGTCACGCCCCCGGCCGGCATCATCCGAACCGGGACGACTCGGTCGACTCGGCTCTGGCGTAAAAGCATCGGAATGGTATCCGATTCCACTTCCAGATGCCGCTTTTTGCATTCAGCCCCCGATAGCTCCGGCTCACAAAGGAATGGGTCGAAGATAGAGGCATAGCAATCGAGCTCCGAGGGATCGCCCTTCGGAAACGTCGGGTCCCGACGGGCCCATAAGGGAACCCGAGAGTCTGGCTGATTCTTCGTAGGAACTTCAAAAGTCCCAGCGTCCGGGATCGTAAAACGAAGGGTCCGCCCTTCCCAGAAGCCGGCTTTCTGCGCTCCGGTGAATGGGCGCGGGGAAACGACGATAAAACCGAGGTCGCGGATGTTGAAGCCTACATAGAGGCCTGTCACGTCACAGCGGATGTTGGGGACGGGACGGTGATTCCACTGGATAGGGTTTTCCCTCGTGGACAGGGCGATCATAACCCATGCTCCTTCCGTATCCGGCGAATCCTTCGAGGTGAGCAGGGGAGTACCGACGCTAAGGAGGAGCACCGCTGTCAGCAGGCCCATGGCCACCCTTGGAAGCCGACCGAGAAGACGATGCATGGCTGACCTCCTACAGGGGATTCTTCTAAATATATCCACATGAAAAAAAGCAAGCTCGCTATCTATAATTATGTGTAGCAATGTGCTCGCACTTATTTTACGTAAAGATGCAAATTCTTGTTATATAGTCCATTTCTTACGGGACACTTCCATGACGGGAATCCATCGGACTGCCGTGAAGGTGGCATAGGCCGGTGAGAAGGTGGCCAACTGCTGCCTGTTGTATCGTCATGGATTTCTCCCAGGGTTCCTGCCCCTTGCCTTTGCAGAGAAAATCTGGTAACCGGCGATGACTAAGCCGGTTCCTCTGGGTTGGCCACCGGGGGAAGTGAATCTCCCCCGAACGGCCCTACCGGGAGTTCCCCGGTCAGGAAATCGCCCCTTGATCTGGGGGGAGTCCCGGCCTATAGTGACGAGAGGTCAGCTCTGTCCCCTCATGATGGCCGCTTCGTTTCGTCGATTCTCTCGACCGCTCCCTCCGAGCTTGGGGAGGCAGCCCGGGCCTGGTGGCCTGCCCGGACTTCAAATCCGGTGGCCCGTCGTGAGGACGGCGGGCGGTGGGTTCAATTCCCTCCTGCCTCCGCCTCCATCCCTTCCGGCCCCGAGGCCGAGGGCCGTCGGGTTCGTTGACTTGCACCCCTTGAAGCCTAAACTTGTAACATGAAACCAGTCCCCGGAGGTCAACCGCATGGAGACGGTCCCTGACGTTTTGACCCGGGTGCAGGAACTCCTGCGACCCGAGGCTTACCGAAAACTTCACTGGGAGGGTACTTTCGAGGAATACCTCCAGATCTTTCAGCAGAACCCTCGCGTGGCCCGTTCCGCTTTCCAAC
Source organism: Acidobacteriota bacterium (assembly GCA_030550225.1). Classification (GTDB taxonomy): domain Bacteria; phylum Acidobacteriota; class HRBIN11; order HRBIN11; family HRBIN11; genus HRBIN11. The sequence continues at coordinate 13,511 of JAUQPV010000040.1, forward strand.
GGGTGTACGACATGATCATGTCGTACGGTTACGAGTGGATCGAAGACGGCAAGGACCAGCTCATCCGCTACCACTTCTTCCACAGCCCGCCCTTTGCCCCCGAGGACGCCATCTACGGCCTGGAACGGTACCTGATGCAACTCGTCAATCTCTTTAAGGCGGCGGCCCAGGGCTACGGGCCTGAACGCCGGGTCATCCTCCTGCACGGTCCCGTCGGTAG
>JAUQPV010000363.1 GCA_030550225.1 Acidobacteriota bacterium
GCGAAGCGTCCACCCGCCGGGCCGGTAGGGCGTGTCGAGTTGCCATGGCTCGAGGCCGGCGACGGCCGCTCGGAGCTGGGCCGGCGCCGCGGCGATGTCCTCGATCCAAGCCTGGCGCTGTTCCTCCGTAGCCGACCCCGTCCACTGGAATCGGCCGATGGGGTACCGAATGTCATCCATGGCTGACCTCCGCCGGATATCCCTTCGACTGGGTCGGGAGCACCGACCGCAGGGGGGCGACCGAGGCGGCGGGTTCGACCGGTCGGGGAGCCGTCGTTCGACGACGGTCCGTCGTGATAAGAATGACGGCGGCGGTGATGCAGGCCGCCGCCACTCCGACCCGGGGCGTCAGGGGTTCTCCGGCGACAAGCCACCCCAGGAGGACGGCCACGATGGGGTTGACGTAGGCATACGTCGCCACCCGAGCCGCCGTCGTGGACTTCAGGAGCCACAAATATACCGAAAAGCCGACCCATGACCCAAAGACGACCAGGTAGACGAACCCGCCGAGGGACTTGCCGGAAATGGTCGATAGGTCGAAATGGCGCCACTCGCCCGTCATCAGCCCGGCTCCCCATAGCAAGGCCCCGCCGACGATCATCTCCATGGCCGTCGTCAGGAGCGTCGAAGCCGGAAGGTCGGCCTGTCGAGCATAAATGGACCCGAAGGCCCAAACCATCGAACCGACCAGCAGGACGCTGGCCCCGACAGGGTCGACATGCCGGCCCCCCAGGAAATCGGCCGGCCCGACCAGGACGCCGATACCAGCCAGACCAACCAGCAGACCCAGGACGACCCGCCGGCCCGGCCGGACGCCGTTCGGTCGAAGCCAGTCCAGGAGGACCATCCAAGAGGGCGCCATCGCCACAAGGAGGGCCGCCAGTCCGGAGGGGACCCTCTGCTCGGCCCAAGACACGGCCCCGTTGCCACCCAACAGAAGGCAAGCCCCGACGACGGCCGTCGACCTCCAGTGGGCAGGTCGGGGTCGTCCCGTCCCCGTGAGGCGCAGGACGGCATACAGAACGAAACCGGCCAGGAGAAACCGGGTCCCCGCCATCAGGAGGGGCGGGATCGTCTCGATAGCAAAACGGATCGCCAGGTAGGTCCCGCCCCAAGCTAAGTAGAGTGTCCCGAGGGCCAGGGCGACCCGGGTGGAGGGCGACGAGGCCTCGATGGTCCTCATGAAAGGCTATCTCCTTTCACGATGAGGGACGGAGGTCCGAGTAAGGATGAGGAAAAATAAGGATGCAGGATACAAAATGCAAGATGCAGGATGAGGCCCCAGGTGTCAGGTCCCGGGTCCCAGGAAAGGACCGCAACCTATAATAGAGTCTCAGGACGAGGCCGCATGCTCAACCGAGGAGGTCTGCGGTCCGTGGCCTGTAGTCTGGGGTCTTTCCTTATTTCAACCACCGGTCGAGCCAGCCGAGGACCGTCTCGTGCCACTGGATGCTGTTCTGGGGCTTCAGGACCCAGTGGTTCTCGTCGGGGAAGTAAAGGAACTGGCTCGGGATGCCTCGTCGCTGGAGGGCCGTAAAGGTAGCGATGCCCTGCGTGTCGGGGACCCGAAAGTCGAGCGCCCCGTGAATGACCAGCATGGGCGTCTTCCAGTGGTCCACGTAAAGGGCCGGGTTGTGCTTCTCATGACCCTCAGGATTCGCCCAGTAGGGGCCTCCGTGCTCCCATTCGGGAAACCACAGTTCTTCGGTCGAGTAGTACATCAGGCGCATGTCGAAGACGCCGTCGTGATTCACGAGGCACCGAAACCGGTCCGGCCACTGCCCGGCGATCCAGTTGATCATGTAACCCCCGTAGGAAGCCCCAAGGGCACAGACCCGCTGGCCGTCCATCCAGGGATAGCGGGCCAGGGCGGCATCCAGGCCCTTCATGAGGTCCTCCAGGGGCTTGCCGCCCCAGTCGCCCCGGATGGAGTCCGTAAAAGCCTGACCGTAGCCCGTCGAGCCGTGAAAGTCGACCATGACCACGGCGTAGCCGGCGCCGGCGTAGACCTGGGGATTCCAGCGGTAGTGAAATTCGTTGCCGAAGGAGCCCTGCGGGCCGCCGTGGATGAGGAAAGCGACGGGATACTTCCGAGAGGGGTCGAAGTCGACGGGCTTGACGACGTAAGCGTATACGGTCTCGTCATTCCACCCCCGGAAGGTGAACTGCTCGGGCTCGCCCATCCGGACGGCGGCGAGCCGCTCGGCATTGATCCGCGTGACGGCCCGCAAGTCTGACCCGTCGGGCCGGACCGTGTGGAGTTCCACAGGCGACCGCAGATGGTCCAACCCAAAGAGGAGGCGGTCCCCGGCGAGGGCCGGTGCCCGCACGTGACCGTCCCGG
>JAUQPV010000364.1 GCA_030550225.1 Acidobacteriota bacterium
TCTCGATCAGGCGGCGGGAGTCCGACTCGACGAAGGCGGCGGCGGCCATCGCCGCAATGAACAACGCTCCGTAGACGCCCTCCGTCTCGTGGGCGATGACGGCGTCCCGGTAGGCCAGCTCGACGGCTCCCTCGGGTCGGCCTGGGAGGAGCCAACCACAGATCTCAGCCTTCATCATCGCCCCGACCCAATGGCTCAGGGGGTTGTCCGTCGAGCCCGACTCGGGCGGGAAGATGCCCCGCCGAAGGTTCTCCAAAGCGATGGCCTCGGCCGTGTAGGCCCGGGGGAGGCGTTCGAGCCACGCCAGGGCCAGCTGTTCGCTGGTGAAGTCCGGACCGGATTCCTCAATGACGTGAAGCAAGACGAGGGGATACGCCGTATCGTCGTTGAGGCTCGACGGCGGTGCCAGATAGTCTGTAACAGTCCTATAGGTCTGGACGATGCGGGCCCGGGTCCACCCCTCGACGGGCCCGCCGAGGGCCCCGCCGATGACCTTCCCGAGCCAGCCGCCGAGGACCCGGTCCTCGTAGTCCCTGAAGTCATAGACTGGAAGCCCGGGCGCTGGCGGGAAGGACGCCCGAATGTCTTTTAGGGTCACGGGCCGTTCGACGCCCGGCAGGGGGACCGGCGGCGCTTGCCGCAAGGCGTGATGGATGCGGGCCATCAGGACGAGCAGACGGTCCCACTCGCCAGCCTCGTATAGCCGCTGGCCCTCCGGGAGAAGGGCCTCGGCCGCCCGGACGTCATAGCCCCTTTGACCCATCGCTTGAACGAGGGCTTCCGTCGGCCGGACGACGACCCCCGTATCGGTCACGAGCTCCCAGCGGCGTCGGATGTCTTCGTAACGTCTCTGCCGCTCTTCTTCCATCGCCGACGACCTATAAGGCTGGATAGAAGGGCCCTCACCTTACTCTCTCCCACAGGGAGAAGGGTTTTGTTAAGGGCTCTTAGACACTGACCTCGACCTCATCTATAGCGACTTCCACCGGTACAGGCTCGCCCAACGGACGTCTCGCCTCGATATGGAGCCGGATAGCAGGCATCGCCCGCCTCCGTTCGGACCTCATTCATCATATCTCACGTATCTCAGGAGGAGGAGCGTGGGGTACAGAAAGTCATAGAAAACCCCGGAAATTCCCATTGGCGGCGGTTTCGGTATAATATCGGTGTTGGGTGTTAGGTGTTGGGTGTTAGGTCCTTTTTCAAGAACCTAACACCCAGCACCCAACACCTAACACCCAAGACCGAATACCGACTTGCCCAGGAGCCGGACGATGAACGAGACGACCGTTAAAGACGAGGCCACCTTAAAGGAAGAGCTCCGCAAACGCATCACGAAAGCCCGCGTGGCCGAACCTGACAAGGACGAAAAGAGCCGGGTCATCATGGAGAAGGTCTTTGCCTTGCCGGCCTTCCAGGAGGCTCGGGTCGTCCAGTTTTACATCGATGCCGCCAGCGAGGTCCGGACCCGGAGCTTCATCCCCAAGGCGATAGAACTCGGCAAGAAGGTCATCGTCCCTTACTGTACGAAGGACGAGCAGGGCGACGACATTCTGAAGCTCTTCCCCCTGGCGAGCTTCGACGAGTTGGAAATCGGTGCCTTTAACATCTTGGAGCCCAAGGTCAGTCTGCGGGACCTGCCCGACAAGCAGTGGGACGTCCGGGACGTGGACTTCATCATCGTGCCCGGCGTCGTCTTCGATCGCCGGGGCGGCCGGATCGGCCACGGGTGGGCTTACTACGACAAGCTGTTGCGCCTGGCCCGGCCGGACTGCTGGCTCGTCGGGATTGCTTACGAGTGTCAGGTCGTCGACTACGTCCCGATGGGACCCCACGACGTATATATGGATCTCGTCGTGACGGAGCAGAACATCTACGAGGGCCTGCGCCGGAAGGAGCGGCGCCGATGAGCCGGTCTCTCTGGGACCTCGTCGAGGACACTTACGTCGAGGCGTTTCGGAGCGTCTACGCGGCCGTCCTGATCACGGCCCGGGACAAGACGTGGCTCGACCATGCCGTCGCCGCTGTCACGGGTCATGCCTCGAGTACGATTATGTGTGACTGCGAGGCCGGCCTCGACCGCTACGTCTATGAGGGAACGCCGGACGGACGTATCGGGGCCATCGTCCAGTTCCACGTCCCCAAGTTCCGGAAAGACCACGTGCGGTCCTTAGAACTCACGCTGATCCAACGTCTCGGCCAAAACGTCCTGACGTGCCCGACGGCCGCCGTCTGGAACGTCCTCCCGACCCAGAACGCCTTTCCCATCGGCCGGAAGTTGGCCTTCTTTGGCGATGGCTACCAGGAGCGGGTCCGCC
>JAUQPV010000365.1 GCA_030550225.1 Acidobacteriota bacterium
ATGTAGAAGCCTTCGTCGTCGGGACCCCGGTGGATGAGGGTCCGGGTCATGGCCGCCAAGACGAGGCGGTCCCGGTCCGACGCCGGCACCGGTTCAGGCCGGAACCATCCGCAGATGCCACACATAGGACACTCCCGTCGGCAAGCCGCCGTCTCGGGCAGATGGGCCAGAGGAGTAACTCCCAGACGCTGGGTCCGTCGAGCTGGTTCAAAGCTTGTTCCATTCTTCCACAGTCATACCGATCGCTTGGAGAATCGCCCGTAGCGTACCCACGGGAATGTCACGGCTCTTATGCATAGGAACCGAAATTTTCTTACCCGTTTGGGGATGACGCATGACGACATGCCGTCCTCCCCCGAAGGGACCCTGGAAACCCAGGACTCTCAGCTTTCGGATGACTTCTCGAGGCTTTTCGGGATGAAGTTTTGTCATGCACTCGTTCTCGAAGTTTTTGTCCGACCCTACATTGTAGCCCTTAAACTCGCCGATCTCAAAATGTACTCCCAAAATAGGGTATATTCTATAGTATATCCCTCAAAATGTGGAAATCAAGTGGATAAATTGTGGAAAATAGGGCTTGGCCCTTTACCGGGTGGCCGACTGGGGCGCGTCGACGGCGTACTGCAGGACGCATCCATCGATTTCGGGGAGTTCGTCCCCGAAACGGAGTGCCGTTAGGACCCAAGCCTCGACGGCGTCTTTGGCCATTTCGACGGCTTTGTCTCGGGTCTCGCCCCACGTGATGCAACCTGGCAGGACCGGCACCACGACGGTCCACGTCCCGTCCTCATTTTGGGAGTACCGAGCGTGGCTCAAGGCCAGTTGAACGTATCGTTCCAAGGAGACCTTTTTAAGTCGCTGGGGCATGTCCCCTCCAGTAGGCAGTGGGTCGGTCGGCGAATCCGGTATGGGGTATTAGGAGAATTGCGGATTGCGAATTAGAGATTGGGCTACACCTCTGGCCCTAACCTGGAATTCGCATTCCGCAATCTTTTCATGCATTCTGGCCCAAGACATAGCACTGAAAATCGACGGCCTATGGCCCGAACAGGACCGTCTTAAAGCGGCGTTTACCGACGCGCAGGACGACCTTGCAGGGGCGGGTTACCGAGAGAGTCGTCTCGACGTCGGTCACCCGTTCGAGCTGGTCAGCCCGTTCGACGTTCTGATGGACGGGGACGACCGTCCAGGCGACGGCCCCATGCTGGATGAGGCGTTTGGCCTCGCTCCGGGATGGGGCCAGGCCCTCCTCGACGAGCAATGTCACGAGGCTCAGGGACTCGTCCGGGATAGGCCGGCGGGCGACGGGCATGTCGGCCGGGAGCCGCCGCTCGGAGAAGACCTCGATGAAGCGGCGTTGGGCCGCCTCGGCCGCCTCGGGTCCGTGGTATTCAGCGACGATGGTCCGGGCGAGCCGGAGCTTGAAGTCCCGGGGATTCGCCCGGCCCAGGCGGGCGTCCTCCTTCATTCGCTCGATTTCGTCGAGAGGAACGTCCGTCAGGAGTTCGTAGTACCGCCACATGAGGGTGTCCGAGATGGACATGAGCTTACCGAACATCGTATCCGGCGGCTCCGTGATGCCGACGTAGTTGCCCAAGCTTTTGCTCATCTTCTCGACACCGTCGAGGCCCTCGAGGAGGGGGACCGTCATGCAGATCTGAGGCGGCTGACCCATCGCCCGCTGGAGGTCTCGCCCGACGAGCAGGTTGAACAACTGGTCCTGGCCGCCGAGCTCGACGTCGGCCCGGAGGGCGACCGAGTCGTAGGCCTGCATGAGGGGATACAAGAGCTCATGCAGGAACAGGGGTTGGGCCTCGGCCATCCGTCGTTGGAAATCCTCCCGGGCTAAGAGGCGGGCGACGGTAAACTGGGCGCAGAGGCGGACGATGTCCTCGGCCCGAAGGGCGGCCAGCCACCGGCTGTTGAAGTCGATGACGGTCCGGTCGGGATCGAGGATCTTGAAGACCTGCTGGCGGTACGTCTGGGCGTTGGCTTGAATCTCCTCGGGGGTCAGGGGTCGACGGGTGACGGACCGGCCCGTCGGGTCACCGATGAGGCCCGTGAAGTCCCCGATCAGGAACACGACGGTATGCCCGAGGACCTGGAAGTGTTTCATCTTCCGGAGGAGGACGGTATGCCCCAGGTGGAGGTCCGGCGCTGTCGGGTCAAAGCCAGCCTTGACGACCAAGGGCCGGCCTGTGCGTCGGGATTCTTCCAGTCGATCCCTCAACTCCTCCGGCGTCACGACGTCGACGCATCCCCGCGTGAGGAGCTGGAACTGTTCGGCCACAGACGTCATCGGGCATCTCCCCTAACA
>JAUQPV010000366.1 GCA_030550225.1 Acidobacteriota bacterium
TGCAGACGGGGACGTCTGCGCTCCTGCAGGCGGGGACGCCTGCGCTCCTGCAGGCGGGGGCGCCTACGCTCCAGGAGTCAGGTATTCCAGGCCGTCCAGATAGGGTCGCAGGGCCGGCGGGATGAGAACCGATCCGTCGGCCTGCTGGTAGTTCTCCAAGAGGACGACGATCGTCCGTCCGATGGCCAGGCCCGAGCCGTTCAGCGTATGGGCGTACCGGGCCTTGCCGCCCCCGGCGGGACGGTACCGCAGGCCCATCCGCCGGGCCTGAAAGTCCCCGCAGTTCGAACAGGACGAGACCTCCAGCCACCGTTGTTGGCTCGGGAGCCATGCCTCGATATCGTATGTCTTGGCCGCCGCAAACCCCATGTCGCCCGTGCACAGGAGCATGACCCGATAGGGAATGCCCAACCGTTGGAGGACCGCCTCAGCGTGGTGGGTCAGCACCTCCAGGTCGTCGTAAGAACGCTCCGGCGTCGTGATGTGGACGAGCTCGACCTTATCGAACTGGTGCTGGCGGATGAGGCCCTTGCTTTCCTGGCCATAAGCGCCGGCCTCCCGCCGAAAGCAGGGGCTCCAGCAGACGAGCCGGATGGGCAGTTCCGACTCCGAGAGCGTCTCCTCCCGGAAGAGGTTCGTCACGGGGACCTCCGCCGTCGGGATTAAAAACAGGTCGTCGGACGGGACGGCGTAGAGGTCCGCCTCGAACTTCGGGAGCTGGCCCGTGCCGGTCATCGTCGTCCGGTTGACGAGATAGGGGACCCAGACTTCCTGATAACCATGTTCCCGAATATGCAGGTCCAACATAAACTGGGCGAGAGCCCGGACGAGTCGGGCCCCCCGACCCTTGAACAGGGGGAAGCGAGCGGCGGCAATCTTAGCCGCCCGTTCCAGGTCTAAGATCCCTAAGAAGCGGCCGAGGTCCACGTGGTCCCGGACGGGGAACGCAAAGGACGGGATCTCCCCCCAGCGGCGGACCTCGATGTTATGCGAGGCGTCCGGTCCGACGGGAACGGACTCGTGGGGGATATTGGGGACCCGCAAGAGCCAGGCTTCGACCCAGGCGTCCAGCTCGGCGACGCGGGCGTCCAGTTCCTCGATGCGGGCGCTGATGCGCTGATTCTCCTGCAGGAGGTCTGTCGGGTCCTGGCCGGTCTGCTTGAGACGACCGATCTGACGGGTCAGTTCGTTTCGACGGTGTTTCAGGGCCTCGACCTCTTGAAGGAGTGACCGGCGGAGGGCATCCTTCTCGAGGAATTCGTCGAGGCCGACGTCGACGCCCCGTTCGGCCATCTTGCGACGGACGTACTCGACGTTTTCCCGAATCCACCGTAGGTCTAACATGGCGTGCCCGAATCGGCGGTGACATGGCCACATGCAAGATACAAGATGCGAGATGCGGGATGCAAGATGAGGCCACTGACCCCAGGCCACGGACCATAGACCATGGACCTTAGACTCTGGGAGAGCCTCGTAGATTTTCTTTGCCTTCCTCCGAGGGGAGGAAATCCAGTCGGGGCTCTGGTCCATGGTCTATGGTTGGCTCATGAGGTCATGGGATGCGGGGGTTTCTCAAGCGGCGGTGGTGGGAGCTTCGGTCCGTCGTCGTATACCTGTATGTCGTCCTGGCGCTCCTGCTGGTCGGCCCGGCGATGATCGTTTACCTGCTCATCAGGCGGGACTTCCCGCGAGCCTACCGATGGGGCCGACGGATCATTCGGTGGGGCCTTCGACTGGCCGGGATTCAGGTCGATGTCAGTTTTCGGGCGGACCTGCCGGACCCGCCGGTCCTGTTTGTGGCGAATCACCAGAGTTTATTGGACCCACCCATCTTGCTGGCGTATCTTCCCCACGACGTGCGGGTCTTTCCGAAGGTCCAGTTGTTCCGGGTGCCCATCATGGGGGCGCTGATGCGCGTTGCCGGGTTCGTGCCCGTCGACCGGGAGCGGCCGGAGGTCGCCCGGCGGGAACTCCGGAAGGCATTGGACCGTTTGCGTCAGCGGGTCAGCTTCCTTATATTCCCCGAGGGTACCCGGAGCCCGACGGGTCGCCTGCAGGCGTTCCGGCGAGGCGGTTTCGTACTGGCCATCGAGGCCGGCGTGCCCATCGTGCCGGTCAGCCTTTGGGGGACTTACGAGGCGCTTCCGAAGGGTGCGTGGCGGATCCGGCCGGGGCCGGTCCGGGTCGTCGTCCATCCGGCGGTTTCGACCCAAGGCCTCACGTTGGACGACCGACATGCCCTCAGCGCTCGGGTGTGGGCGCAGATCCGGGAGGCACTCCCCGAAGGGTCGGGAGCGCAGACGTCCCCGTCTG
>JAUQPV010000367.1 GCA_030550225.1 Acidobacteriota bacterium
CAAAACTTAACGGGCGACAAGGGCGTCGCCGAACAGATCGTCGGGGGCTATGCCGAGGTCGCCTTCAACCTGTTCAGCCTACCGGCCCTGACGGTCCGTTTTCCTAACGCTTACCTGGCACCCTTTGCACGCTTTGAAGCATATGACACGCACCATCGGGTGCCGGCGGGCTTCCGGCGAGACCCGGCGCAGAACCAACGGGTGTGGACCATCGGCCTGACCTTTAAGCCCATTCCGGCCGTCGTCCTCAAGGTCGACTTTCAGGACCGCTGGAATGAGGCCGGGACAGCCCGGAATCAGTGGAACCTGGGGGTCGGCTTTAATTTTTAGGGATTCGGCCGTTGGGCAGTTCGGCAATGGCTGAAATCGGTCTGGGGTCTATGGTCTGAGGGTCGCCGTGACGACACGAAGGCGGTACGTGGGAGTGTGGCTCTGCATCAGCCTGGGGGCTGTATCTCTCGGTTGGGCCCAGGCGCCCGACCGGGTCGAGGAAATTTTGCGCCGGGTCTATCCTCAAGCCGAAAAGGTCGAGAAGCGTTTCATCTACCTGACGCGGGACCAGCAGGCGGAGGTCGAAAGGCGGGCTCGCGTCCGGTCGGTCCCCCGACTGTATCGTTTCTACGAGGTCCGTCAAGGTCCGGCCGTCGTCGGCTACGGCGTGACAGACACGCATGTCCTGCGGACGCATCACGAGACACTGCTCGTCGTCCTCGATGAGGACGGCCGGGTCCGGCAGGTCGAGGTCCTGGCCTTCGAGGAGCCGCCGGACTATCGCCCGTCGGACAAGTGGCTCCAGCGATTCCAGGGACATCCTCTGGACGACCGCCTCTGGCTGGGCCGGGACGTGCCCAACATCACGGGGGCCACCATCACGGCGACGGCCGTCCTACGGAGTGTACGGACCATCCTGGCCGTGTGGCAGGTCCTTTATCCAAACAGGCCGGTTCGTGAGAATGGGCCCCCCTGAGCAAAGGGCAAATACTCTATGCCCTATGCGCTTTGCTCTATGCCCTATGCTCCGTTTAGATGGAGGCAGTCGATGAGGTTTTTCATATCGCCGGACATTCGGAAGAATCAGCTCTTGCGGCAGGTCGTCCTGTGGTCCCTCGTGTATGCGTTCGTGTTCTGGGTCAGCGACTGGCCGTTCTATGCGAAGATCGGCTTTTCGTATCCGGCCATCGTCGAATACTATCGTGGATCGGAGGCGGCCTTCCGGGCACCCAAGAGCTTCTTCGGCCTCCTGGAAGAGACGCACTTTCATGCCTTTGCCATGATGGTCTTCCTGATGACTCTGAACCATCTCCTGTTGTTTACGGGCGCGCCCCGGTGGGTCAAGGCGGGCGCCATCCATGTCTCCTTCGGGTCGGCCCTGGCGGACATGGCCAGCGGGTGGCTGATTCGGTTTGTCCATCCGGGGTTTGCCCTCTTGAAGATGGGGTCGTTCCTGGCACTTCAGGGGTCCCTCCTGGTCATCCTCGTCGTGCTATGGGTCTACGCTTGGCGGGTCGAGGGGGATAGGGAGATAGGAAGATAGGGAAGCGCAGGTGTCCACGCCTGCCTCCGACAGGCGGAAGACTTATAATTAGGACGGCCTGATGGGAAGGGGCACCTCCCTGGGCGGAGGCGAGGCGTATGATTCCCCTACGAGACGTCAATCGTGCCCGCACCGTGCCTGTCGTGAACTATGTCCTCATCGGCCTGAACAGCCTGGTCTTTATCTACGAGCTCCTCTTGGGACCGGAGCTGGAGGCCTTCTTTTACGAGTACGGCTTTATCCCCCGGCGGTTCTTTGCGGCCCTATGGCACCTGCCGACGGTCGGCGTGGGCGTCTTTCTGGGTCAGGTGATGACCCTCTTCACGAGCATGTTCATCCACGGCGGGTGGGTCCACTTCTTGGGCAACATGTGGTTTCTTCACATCTTTGGGGACAACGTGGAAGACCGGATGGGCCACGGCCGGTATCTGGCCTTTTACCTCCTGACGGGCCTGACCGCTGGCTTGGCCCAGGGCGTCCTCTCGATGGGGAGCGGGATTCCTAGTATCGGGGCGAGCGGGGCCATCTCCGGCGTGATGGGTGCTTACTTACGCTTCTTCCCGGGCGCCCGGATTTTGACACTGGTACCCGTGTTCTTTTTCTACCAAATGGTGGAGATCCCGGCCTTTGTTTACTTGTTCTTCTGGTTCGTCCTACAATTCTTCCAGGGCACCTTCTCCCTGGCGGCTGGGACGGCCGGGGCCGGGGGTGTCGCTTGGTGGGCCCACATCGGCGGCTTCGTGGGGGGCCTGCTGTTGGCCCGGGTCTTCATGAA
>JAUQPV010000368.1 GCA_030550225.1 Acidobacteriota bacterium
ACTGGGCCTGACCGTCTGGTTCCGGTATCAAAAGTACCGGACGTTGTACCGCCACGGGGACGTCCACATCGCCGTCGACGAAACGCCCCTGGGCGTCTATGTCGAGCTGGAGGGACCGCCCGAGGCCATCGAGGCAAGTCTTCGGGCGTTTCGATGGGAGGCCTGGCCGAGGACGACGGCGACGTACTATGAAATCTTTCAGGCGGCCGTCCGAGAGGGCCGTTGGGCGAGGGCCGACCTGACCTTCGGGGATTAGGAATTGCGGATTGCGGATTGGGAATTGCGGATTGCGAATGGGCAGAGTCGTTCGGCCCGGGAGAACGGCATCGGAACAACCTTTTTCATCGTCCGGGAGGCACGATGTTTCAAGAAGGTCCGGGTCTCAGGTGCCGGGTCCCGGCAAAAGGGGCAAAGGGCATGGACCCCTGGCTCTTTGCGTTACGTGTAGGCCGATAGAGCCCCCGCCGGGAAAGGAGCGGCCCCAGGGCCTTATAGGGCATAGGGCCAAAGGGCCCTATTCGATTCCCTCGGCCCTTTGCGCTGAGTTAGACCCCTGCCGAACTCCCGAATTGCCGGATGCTTAAAAACTGACCTCCCCGAAGGGTCGGAAACGTTGAATTCATCTGGGTTTTCATGAACTGAACGGCTCTGTTCATTCTCCATTCGTAATCCGCAATTCGAAATGCGCAATTCACGCCACCATCGCCTTCAGCTTCTCGGACTGATCGTAGGCCATCAGGGCGTCGATGATCTCGTCCAGGTCTCCGTCGAGGACATCTTCCAGACGATAGAGGGTCAAACTGATGCGGTGGTCCGTCACCCGGTTCTGGGGGAAGTTGTAGGTCCGGATCTTCTCACTTCGGTCGCCGGTCCCGACCTGCGCTCGGCGTTCCCGGGCGAGGGCCTCTTCCTGTTGGCGACGGTAGTAGTCGTAGAGCCGGGCCCGCAGGACCCGCAGGGCCTTTCGACGGTTCTGGTGGAGCGACCGCTCGTCCTGACAGGTCACGACGATGCCCGTCGGGAGGTGCGTGATCCGGATGGCCGTCATCGCCTTATTGACATGCTGGCCGCCGGGGCCGCCGGCGCTGAAGACATCGACCCGCAGGTCTTCGTCCCGGACCTCGACCTCGACGTCTTCGACTTCCGGGAGGACGGCGACGGACGCCGCCGACGTGTGGATCCGCCCGCTGGCTTCGGTGACCGGCACCCGCTGGACCCGGTGGACGCCGCTCTCGTACTTCAACCGCTGGTAAGCCCCAGGCCCCTCGACGAGGCAGACGACTTCTTTATAGCCCCCGAGGTCCGTCGGGTGGGCGTCCAGGACCTGAAACCGCCAACTCCGACGTTCACAATACCGCTGGTACATCCGCAGGAGGTCCGCCGCGAACAGGGCCGCCTCCTCGCCGCCCGTCCCGGCCCGAATTTCGAGGATAACGTTCCGCGTGTCGTTCGGGTCCGGCGGGATCAAACGGGCAAAAACCTCCTGTCGAGCTTCCTCAAGCTGGCGGTCCAGCCGTTCGAGTTCCTCGCGAGCCATCTCCCGGAGCTCGGGGTCCTTCTCGGTCTCCAGCATGTGAAGGACGTCCGATCGTTCTTGCTGGTAGCGTTGCCAGCGCCGGAAGGCTTGGACGAGGTCTTCCAGCTCCCGGTACCGCCGCAGGAGGTCCCGCGAGCGGGCATAGTCCTGGGCGACGGCCGGGTCCGCCAACCGAGCATGGAGGTCCTCATATTCCTCGACTAAAGCCGTCAAACGGGGTAAGAGACGTTCCCACAAGTCCGCCATCGTGAGTATCCTCAGGCAGTAAGGCAGTAAGGCGATAGGGCAGGTCGGCCGTTCGGCCGATAGATCCCTCCGCTCATGGGCCCATGGAGCCACGAGTTCATCTCGCCGGGACCTGGCCCTTGGGACCTTCTTGAAAAACGTGCTTCCCGAGCGATGGGAAAGGCCGTCCCGAAACTATTCTCCCGGACTGAACGGATCTGTCATCAAAGATAATGCTCCTCACAGATCCCTTCAATCCCAGCCCCATACGTGTGGAGCGTCTCTCCGCACCCCTGATGTCCCTATTGCCCACCTCCCCATTCAAATCTCTTCCGGCGGGTGGACCTCGGCCGTCAGTTCGAAGGTCTGGGGGACCTGGACGGTCGGGCGGCCTGACCGAAGGCGGGCGGCTTCGGCCAACTCCTGGGCGATGCGGGGGAAGCGGTAGACGACCTGGCCGTCCTCCGTGAGGTCGACGACGCCGCCCAGCTCCTGGGCGACCGTCGGGAGCCATGTCTGGACCTGCCGGC
>JAUQPV010000369.1 GCA_030550225.1 Acidobacteriota bacterium
TCAGATATATCTACGCCATCGGTGACGCACCGGCCGTCCGGATGACGGCTGTCGAGGCCTATTACCGTCTGCGGGGGACGCCCGGGACGCGGGTCCGCCTGGCCGTCTGGCGGCGACGAGCCGATAGACCCGAGTATGTCGAACTCGTCCGGAAAGTCCTACCGCCCGTCGTATTCCAGGCCGAATACGACGCCGACCGGCGGGTCGGCTATCTGCACCTGTACGAGGCCGGCGAGGTCGGCGATCAGGTCGTCCGGGATCATCTACGCTTGTGGCAAGCCCAGGGGCTGGACGGCCTGGTCCTGGACCTGCGGGGTTGCACCGAATTACAGCCTGTCATGGCCTGGCGATTGGCCAATCTATTCCTGGCCGAGGGAAGCGGCGGTCAGTTCCAGGGATCCCAGCGGGCCTACGACCAGAGTTACAGCTTTCAGCGGGAGGCTGTCGCCTACACGGGCCCCCTCGTCGTCGTCCAGGACCGGAGTACCGGATGGGCGTGTGAGGTCTTGGCGGCGATCCTCCAAGACCACCAGCGGGCCGTCTCAGTCGGGGAGCGTTCCCGGGGGACAGCCGTCTGGTATGACACCGTAGCCGTGAACGCGGAGGTCTTCCTGTGGCTTCCGGTCGCCCGTTATCGTCGAGTCCAGGGCGCATGGCTGGGGACGGACGGTCTGCCGCCGACGATAGCCTATCAGCAGGAGGGCTGGGACCCCGAGACGGGCTTCATCGACGGGGCCGCCGTCGTCCAATTTGCCCGGGAACAGCTTCAAAAGCTTCCCTCGCGTAAGGCCGCATGAGCTCACGGACGACCGGTGCCTTGAGCCTCGGTTTGGTAAGCACTGTCCTCACGACCTTCGCCCTGCTGGTGATCGTCTTCGAGGGTCACCGTCCCCTACCGCTACCTCAGGTGAACCCCTCTTCTCTCCGGCCGCAAGCCCCGGGTCCACCCGTCGCCCATCTCCGTGTGTCGTCGGGTTCTCGAACTGTCCCGTCGTCAAACGGCCGCATCGCCGAACTCCCGAGTTCCCGAATTCCCGAACTCCCGAATCGGTCGGACGCACCCGTCGTATGGGTCATGGACGACATGGGCCGGGACGTCGAGGCGGCCGAAACCGTCCTCCGGTGGCCTGCCTTTGTGAGCGTTGCTATCCTACCGGACGGGGCCGTGGCCGGATGGCTGGCCCAGCAGGCCTGTCATCAGAGTCGAGACGTCTTGATCCATCTTCCGATGACCTCGGTCCGGCCGGACGTCGACCCGGGTCCGATGGCTGTGTCGGCTCACACGACAGATGCCGAGGTCGAACGTATCCTGACCCAGGCCCGTCACGTCTTGCCCTGCGCTACGGGCTTGAACCAGCACATGGGCTCCCAGGCTTCCCAGGCGGTCCACGCGATGGACCGGGTCGTTCGAATCGGTCAAAGTCTGGGTCTACGTTTCTTCATCGACAGCCGGACGGCGGCTCGGTCCCACCTCTGTGATGCGGCGGACCGTCTTGGGGTCCCTTGCTTGCGGCGGACCCTCTTCTTCGACGCGGAGACCCTGCCGGAAGAACTGCCCGAGCGGTGGCGGCAGGTCATCGCCCGTGCCCGTCGGTCGACCCGACCCATCGTCGTCATCGCTCATCCGTATCCGGCCACGTTAGCGTTTTTAGACGGGCTCTTTCGGACGGGCGCCTGGCGGGCTGTCGAGTGGCGGCGACCCTCGGAGGTTCTCGGGATCGCCGTCCATCGGGCGGACCTCCGGGTCGGCTCCGGAGTCAGCCGATGAAGCGCATCGGTAGCGTGAGTTCGGGAATTCGGCAGTTCGGGAATTCGGCAGTTCGGCAGTTGGGCAGTTCGGGAATTGGGCAGATGGGTAGTTCGGCAGTTGGGCCATCGGGCCGTCCGGATACCCATGCCTGTCCCTTATCCCCTATCCCCTATCCCGCATCCCCAATTCGCAATTCGCAATCCGCAATCCGCAATCCTATCCTTGTCGCTTTCCTCCTGCTCTTTCCCCTCCTCTCTGCCTGTCGGACGGCCCGGCCGCCGGGATACCCCCGGACGGCACCGCCGGAGACTCGGAGGCAGGAGGTCCTGCCCGCTTCGATGATTCGAGTCGGCCTCGTCGAGACGGCCGATCCCCTCGAGGTTCAGTGCCCGCAGGGATGTAAGGTCATGCAAGGCCCTTCCGAGGTTCGACATCTGGGGAAGGACGAGACCTTACGGGTCATCCCCATCCTGCAGGACTCGGACGGCGCCT
>JAUQPV010000041.1 GCA_030550225.1 Acidobacteriota bacterium
TCTTGCGCTTACGACTTCGCTCGACGGACGTCGTCCACGGCTTTTTCCTGGAGGGGTACGACCTGGACGCCCGGATCGTCCCGGAGCGGCCCGACTTTGAGGTCTGGCGGCCCTCCGAGGTCCAGTGGGCCGAGGTCGAAAAGCGGGGCGAGCTTCCGACGAAGACGGAGCCGTCCGTCGAGGTCTCGAACCTTCAAGGCGTCCGGCGGGTCCGGGAGGTCGTCCTTCGCTTGGACCGGCCGGGCAAGTTCCGGTATCGGTGCTCGCATACGTGCGGCTTCATGCATCCCTTCATGCAGGGCGAACTGATCGTCACACCGAACTATCCATTTCATGTCGGGGTCGGGGCGGCCATCGGGCTGACGCTGGCGTTTCTGGCCTGGCGGCCGACCGACCCGTCCCGTCGACGGGGGGCGTCGTCATGAGTGCACGGTCGGACGTCGTTACCGAGCCGGTCGTCGAGCGGCCGGCACCGAAACGGCCCTACCTGAAGGGTCGATGGGTGGACCTCTTCGAGCGGGTCCGCCCCCTGAAGGGTCTGCTCCGATGGCGGAGCTTCCAGTTTCTGGCGATCCTGCCGAACCTGTTCCTCTTTTATCTCTTCATCCTGGCGGCCCTTTGGGGAACGCCCGTCGGCAGTCGCAACATCATGATCGTGTTCGTGTGGATCCTCTGGTGGTTCGCCCTCATCACGCTTCTGGTCCCCTTGGCCGGGCGGCTGTGGTGCACGATGTGTCCGCTCCCGGCGTTAGGCGAGTGGCTCCAGCGGCTTCGCCTCGTGACGGTCCGCTTTGCTCCCAAGGCCAAGGGCTTCAAAAACGTCCTGTTCGGTCTGAACCGCAAGTGGCCCAAGGCGCTCGACAACATCTGGCTCCAGAACTTTCTGTTCCTGACGCTGGCGACCTTCTCGGCCCTCCTGGTCACGCGGCCCATCGTGTCGGCCTTCGTCCTCGGGGGGATGATCGTCCTGGCTCTCGGCCTGGCCTTAGTCTTTCGGCATCGGGTCTTCTGCCGGTACCTCTGTCCGGTCAGCGGGTTTCTGGGCCTGTATGCGATGACCTCGTCGGTGGCCCTACGGTCGCGGGACTGGGACGTCTGCGTGCGGTGTCCGACGAAGGGTTGCATGCTGGGGAGCGAGAATGGATGGGGCTGTCCCTGGATGGTCTACATGGGTAAGTTGGACCGGAGTAACTACTGCGGCCTCTGCTTCGAGTGCCTCAAGAGCTGTCCCAACGACAACATCGGCCTGTTCGTCCGGCCCTTCGGGGTGACCGAGACCCGGATCCTGCATCTGGACGAGGCATACAAGGCCTTCATCATGCTGGTCCTGGCGGCTGTCTATTCGGTGACCCTTCTGGGGCCGTGGGGGACCTTCAAGGACTGGGCGAACGTGACGGAGACGGCCAACTGGCGTGGCTTTCTGACCTATGCGGCCCTGGTCTGGGGCGCCTGCCTGGTCGTGTTTCCGACGGTGTATGGCTTGCTCGTGAAGGTCAGCCAGTGGGTATCCCGATGGCTTGGCCGCTGGGTCCTCGCCCCGGCCCCGGCCGCGGCCAACGGCGCCGGCGAGCCGGACTTCCGGACCCTGTTCCTGCGGTTCAGCTATCCCCTGGTCCCCCTGGGTCTGCTGGCGTGGATCGCCTTCAGCCTGCCGCTGTTCTTCGTGAACGGTTCCTACATTCTCAGCGTCCTTTCGGACCCCCTCGGCTGGGGTTGGGACCTTTTCGGGACGGCCCACGTGCCGTGGAAGCCGTTGATTCCCGAGTGGGTCCCCGTCTTGCAGGCCGTCGTCCTCCTGGGCGGACTCGCCGTAGCCCTGCGCACGGGATGGGCGATTGCCCGAGAGCTGTGGCACGACCCCCGTCGGGCCCGGTGGGGCCTGGCCCCGATGGCCGGCCTGTGGTTGACGGTCACGATCGGATTCCTGTGGCTGTTTACCGGATAGCGGACGGGACGTCTGCGCCAGGAGGTATGCCGATGCGCTGGAAGGACGGACTTAAGGAAGGCGTGGCCCTGGGCGGGCTTCTCCTCATCTTTGCCGGACTGCCCTGGGCGTTACGGGCGTACGAGAGCGGCCGGGTCCGCCGGCTGGCTGACGGCCGGCCCGTGTTCACCGTGTATGCGAACGCTACCTTCGGAACGTGGACGACGACGCCCCTCGTCGGGTGGACCTACTTCTGGCGGAAACCCGAGCCGGCCCACATTCAGGTCCGGGCGGGCCAACCCTTCGTCTTACGGATCACGTCGGTCGACGTGCATCACTCTTTCGGTATCCCTCAGTTGGGCATCG
The DNA here is from genome assembly GCA_030550225.1 of Acidobacteriota bacterium. GTDB lineage: Bacteria > Acidobacteriota > HRBIN11 > HRBIN11 > HRBIN11 > HRBIN11. The sequence goes on from JAUQPV010000041.1 coordinate 2,291, forward strand.
GGCCGTACGACGTCGAGCCGGGCCGCTTTCTCGAGCTGGAACTCCAGATCGACGAGCCGGGCCTCTACACCTTCATGTGCTACACGGTGTGTGGCCGGCATCATGAGAAAATGATGGGCACGTTGGAAGTCTTGGGGGAAGGGCCGTAAGGCCCTTCGGGAATTCGGGAGTTCGGCAATAAGGACCGGCCGGAGGGCCGAACTCCCGAACTGCCGAATTGCCCTATTAAGGAGGTTCGTCATGAGGCTCCGTTTCTGGATCGTCAACGTCGGTCTCCTGATCCTCGGGGTCCTCGTCGGGGCCTGGTTCCTGAGTCCCACCTCGCAAGACCAGGTCGGCGCGCAGGACCCCCTGCGAGGCGTCATGCAGGCCCGGAACTTGAGCCTGGACGATGCCCTGGCCGCCCTGCGGACGTACACGCCGACGGGCGTCCCCGATGAGTACATCATGTTCGCTTCGGGCGGCCATTCGGGCCACGTCCTGGTCGTCGGCCTACCCTCGATGCGCATCCTGAAGGTCATCGCCGTGTTCGCCCCCGAGTCCTGGCAGGGCTATGCGGTCGGCCATAGGGAAACGGAAGAAATCCTGAAAGCCGGCGGCAAGGAGATCACTTGGGGCGACGTCCACCACCCGGCCCTCTCGGAGACCCAAGGCGACTACGACGGCCAGTTCCTATTCGTCAACGACAAGGCCAATGGGCGGGTCGCCGTCATCGACCTGCGGGACTTTAAGACGAAGCAAATCGTCAAGAACCCCCTGATTTACTCGAATCACTGCTCGGCCTTCGTGACGCCCAACACCGAGTATATCGCCGAGGCACCCCAGTACTCGATGCCCTATCCCGTCGGGACCTACGCTCCCCTCGAACAATACAAAGAAAAGTACCGGGGTCCCATCACCTTCTGGAAGTTCGACCGGACGAAGGGCCGCATCGTGCCTGAACAGTCCTTTGCCATCGAGCTTCCGCCCTACTGGCACGACCTGTGCGACGCCGGCAAGCGGGTCTCCTACGGATGGGCCTTCTGCAATAGCTTCAACACCGAGATGGCCGTTCCCAATATCCTGCAGATGAAGATGCCCCTCGAGGCGACGACCGCCCGAAATGAAATGGACTACCTCCATGTGATTAACTGGAAGGCCGCCGAAAAGCTGGTCCAGGAAGGCAAGTACGAGACCGTCGCCGGCATGAAGCTGATCCGTCTGGCGACGGCCGTGCAGGCCGGCGTGCTCTACCTGATCCCCGAACCCAAGAGCCCCCACGGCGTGGACGTGTCGCCCGACGGCGGCTATGTCGTCGTCGCCGGTAAGCTCGACCCTCATGCGACCGTCTACTCTTTCCAGAAGATCCAGGAAGCCATCCAGAAGGGCCTCGTGGAGGGCAAGGACCCCTACGGCGTGCCCATCCTGAAGTTCGACGCCACGAAGGCCGCTCAGGTCGAACTCGGCCTGGGCCCCCTGCACACCCAGTTTGACGATAAGGGTTACGCTTACACGAGCCTGTTCCTGGACTCGGCCGTCGTGAAGTGGTCCCTCGGCGAGCCCTACTTCAAGGGCGATAAGGCCTGGAAGGTCGTCGATAAGGTCCCGGTCCATTACAACATCGGGCACCTGACGGCCGTCCACGGGGACACGGTCCGGCCGCGCGGGAAGTTCCTGGTCGCCCTCAACAAGTGGTCCATCGACCGGTTTGCCCCGGTCGGTCCCCTGCATCCCCAGAACTTCCAGCTCATCGACATCTCGGGCGAAAAGATGCAACGGCTGTATGACCTGCCCATCCCCATCGGCGAGCCCCACTATGCGCAGATCATCGAGCGGTCGCTCCTGAAGCCCTTCGAGGTCTACCCGCAGGTCGGCTTCGACCCCATCAAGATGGCCGCCGACCCGGCGCATACCGTCCAGCCCGGCAAGGAGCGCATCGAACGGAAGGGCAACACCGTCGAGGTGTGGATGACGGCCATCCGAAGCACTTACACGCCGGACCGCATCGAGGTCAACCAGGGCGACCGGGTCATCATCCACCTGACGAACCTGGAGCGGACCCGGGATGCGACCCACGGCCTGGCCATCGCCGCATACAACGTCAACCTATCGGTCGACCCCGGCGAGAATGCGACCGTCGAGTTCATCGCCGACAAGCCCGGCGTGTATCCCTTCTACTGCACGGAGTTCTGCTCGGCCCTGCACCTGGAAATGGCAGGCTATTTGTTAGTCAAACCACGGACCCAAGCTATGAAATGATGTCATGACCCGCCGTTCTCGAGGGTGGGGCGTCCGGTCGGGCGCCCCACCCGAGGCCGATGCGGGTCTTTCAAGGGCGTAGGAAGAGGGTAAGGCTACCCGTGGCTTCTATCTGCCGACCTGCCCATCTGCCTGAATCGGAGGCCTCATCATGTATCGAGCTATCCTTCGAACCGTCCTTTTTCTGAGCGCCGTCGCCTTGTGGTGGGTCGCCTACGTTCAACCCTTCTGGCGGGTGACGGTCCGGGCCCCCCAGTATCCGCAGGGACTTCAAGTCATCGTGTATCTCCACCGGGTCGAAGGCGACGTCCGGGAGATCAACCTCTTAAACCATTACATCGGGATGGGGCATGTCGACCGGGCGGCCGAATTCGAACGGCAATATGCGTGGGTCGGCCTCTTGGTCTTGAGCTTCCTCGGTCTGGCGGCCCTCGGGCCCTTCCGGCCAGTCCGGTGGCTGGCCCTCGGGGGGGCCTGGGCCTTCCCGGTCGTGTTCCTGGGAGACCTCTACTACTGGCTATATCAATACGGTCATCGGTTAGACCCCCACGCCCCGATTCGGATCCGGCCCTTCACGCCGCCCCTCGTGGGAACGGGCAAGATCGCCCAGTTTCAGGCCGTCGCCAGCCTGGAAGTCGGTTTCTGGGTCGTCCTGGCGGCGGCCCTCTTGGTCACGATAGGCTCCATGCTTCGAGGGCAGACCCGGCCGCTTCGGGTCCCCGTAGCGGCTTCGGTCTTCACCGGGGAAGGCGTGCAATGAGGGTGGGAATCGGTTCTTGTCGTGCCGTCCCGTCATTCATGACAAAGCCCAATGGGCTTATGTTAGGCCTGGGATGGATCGTGGCCCTCGGCGTCGGCATGTCCGCAGAAGCCGCAGACCTCCAGGCCCGCATCCGTGCGACGCCGCCCGGGGGGACCCTCCACGTGCCGGCTGGCCGATACGCCGGTCCGATTCGCCTCGACCGTCCGATTCGTCTCATCGGGGAGGGATGGCCCGTCCTCGAGGCCGGCGGTCGGGGGACCGTCGTGTGGATTCAGGCCAACGACGTGACCCTCGAGGGCTTCGTCATCCGGGGGAGCGGAGACTCGCTGACGGACGAGGACGCCGGCGTGCGGGTCGAGAACGCCCGGCGGGTCCGTATCGCCGGCAATCGTCTGGAGGACGTCCTTTTCGGGATCTACCTGAAGAACACGCATGCCAGCGAAATCACGGCGAATACCATCGTCGGCAAGGACCTCCCCCTGGGCCGTCGGGGAGACGGCATCCGCCTGTGGTGGTCCCACGGCAACGTCATCCGGGGGAACGTCGTGACCCATTCCCGGGACGTCATCGCCTGGTTCTCCCGGGACAATCGCTTCGAGGCAAATACCGTCACAGGTAGCCGGTACGGCCTCCACTTCATGTACGCTCAGGACGCCGACGTCCGGCGGAATCGGTTCGAGCGCAATTCGACGGGCATCGTCGTCATGTACTCCGAACGGGTCCGCCTCGTCGAAAACGACATCGCCCGGCACGACGGGCCCTCGGCCGTCGGCATCCTCTTGAAGGATTCGGACGACGTCGAAGTCCGCCGGAACCGTATCGTCTGGAATAAAGCGGGCATCTTCTGGGACAACAGCCCGGCCCGGACCGATGCCTGGAACGAAGTCCGGGAGAACCTCCTCCTGTGGAACGTCGTCGCCTTCGTATTTCAACTCAATGTGCGGCGGAATCGGATCGCCCACAACTACATCGTCGAGAACCTTCAGTCTGTCGAGATCCCCGGCGGCGGGACCTTGACGGGCAACGAGTGGACCTGGGATGGCCGGGGCAATTTCTGGAGCGACTATGTCGGTTATGACCTCCAGGGGGACGGCGTCGGCGACGTGCCCTACCGGGCGGAGGCCTTGCTGGACCAATTGACCGACCGGTATCCCCAGCTTCGGCTCCTGGCCTGGAGTCCCGCCGGCCTGGTCCTTGAAGGGGTCGGTCGACTCCTGCCATTGTTTCCGGTCCGGCCTCGTATCGAAGACCCACGACCCCTGACGGACCTGCCGGCAATGTTCCGGTCCGCTTTCCCGCGGGAGGGCGACGGCCCAGTCGTCTGGAGCTTGGGCGGCCTGGCCCTGGTCCTCTTGGGCGGCCTCCTGATAAAGGCAGTAAGGCAATAAGGCAGTAAGGCAATGAGGGAAATAGGTCCGATATCCCTTACTGCCTTATTGCCTTATTGCCGTACTGCCTTACTGCCGTACTGCTTGACTGCCTTTTTGTTGCCGTACTGCCCTGAAGAGGGTCACGGGTATGAGGGCGTTCATCATCGAGGCGGAGATTCGGCGTGTCGTCTTGGGTGGCCGGGTCGTCCTCCGCGACATGGGCTTGCAGGTCCGACCCGGGGAGACCGTCGTCATCGGCGGGCCGAACGGGGCCGGGAAGACGTCTCTGCTCCGGGCCATCCTGGGCCTCCTCCCGATGGAAGGGACCGTCCGGATCGGGGGCCACGACGTGCGTCGAGCCCACCGGGCGGCCATGACCCAAGTCGGCTACGTGCCCCAAGCGCCGGCCCTGTTCCCCGAGATGACTGTCGGGGAACACTTCCGACTGTTGGCCGCCCTGCGGGGCGTAGGCGCCTCGGCCCTCTCGGAAGCCGTCCGGGCCTTCGGAGTCTCGACATACCTGAACGCCTATCCGGGTACGTTGTCGGGCGGATGGCTCCAACGGGTCTCACTGGCCCTGGCCCTGCTGGGCGACCCGCCGGTCCTGATCCTGGACGAGCCGACGGCCCACTTGGACCGGACGACGCGGGACTTGCTCTGGGAGGTCCTCCGGCAGAAGCAGGCCCAGGGTGTCACGATCTTGATGACGACCCATCGGTTGGAGGACCGAGTCTTAGAAGCAGACCGGAACCTGTGGCTCGAGGACGGGCGCCTGGTCTCGGAGACCTTCGAGCCCCGGTGGGTCCGCTTGAAGGCCTGGGTCCTCCGGCGGCCTGACGAAGATTGGGTCCGGCACTTGCCTCCGGACTGGCAGGTCCTGCGCCTCGCTCCCGACGGTCTCGGGGATTCGACGTGCGTCGTCCTCCGGGGGCCCTGGGCGAGCCGATGGCAAGCCGTTCAGACTTTGCAGGCCGGTGGGAATGTCGTGATCCGGATCGACTGGCTGTCCGACGAAGGGGAGGCATGAGCCATGCGGTGGACGGTGCTCCGTTGGGTCGCTTGGAAGGAAGCCCGACAGCTCCTCCGCCAACGGTGGGTCCCGGTCGGATACGCCGTCCTGTTCGGCCTGGGTCTGCTTCTGTGGAATGCCCGCCTGTTCCCCGTCGGGTGGTTCGGCCCTCACCGGGTGGCCATCGCCTACTTCCAGCTTCTGGCCTTTGGACTCCCCTGGCTCGGCCTCCTGGCCGGTGCGCAGGCCATCGCCCCCGAGCGGGAGACCGGCCGCCTGGCTTACCTGTTGACCCAACCGGTCGAGCCTTCGGAGGTCTTCTGGGGAAAGGCCTTGGGTCGATTCGGAATCCTGGCGGGCCTGTTCCTGGTCGGCCAAGGCATCACGGCCCTGGCCTTCCTACGGCACGGCGGCGGGAGCGTGGGGATGTACGGCCTGTTTACGGCCGCTGGCCTGGGCTTAATCTTCCTGGCCCTGGGCCTTGGGGTGGCTGTCTCGGCTTGGTCGCCGACCCAGGCCCGGGCGACCGGCGGGGCCCTGGGCCTCAGTCTGATGTTCCTGCTCGTCTCGGACCTGGTCCTGCTGACAGCGGCCCTGTTCCTGCGGCTGTCGGCGCCGACCCTCTTTTTCCTGACGACTCTGAACCCGGTCCAAAGCTTTCGGGTCCTGGCCCTCTCGACGTTGACCGACCGCCTGGACATCCTGGGGCCCGCCGTAGGATGGGCCTTGGCCCAGCTGGGGACCTCGGGCCTTCGGCTCCTCTTGACAGGCAGTCTCCTCGTATGGACCGGTACAGCCTGGGCTTTGGCCCGAGTCGGCTTCGGATTCGGCGACCGACCGGCCTGGCGCCTCAAGCCCTCGACCGGAGTCTCAGAGGCCGAAGTGACGTGAAAGCGCCATGCATAGGCCAAGGGCAAAGAGCGAAGAGCAGAGGGCAAAGGACAAGGAGTTTGGTGTGGTGTCCCATGCCTTTTGGGGGTCGGGGACTATGGATCTTTTCGGATCCAAAACATGCAGGTCGGGTATGCATTTCGCAATCCGCAATTCGCAATTCGCAATCTGGATGCTCGTCGGCCTCGTCGCCGGGAGTCTCGCCTGTGGGTCCACCTCGGGTCCGGTCGACATCCAATGGGGGGCCGAGACCTGCGACCACTGCCGGATGCTCATCACGGACCCTCAGTTCGCGGGCCAGTACCGCTTGGACGACGGGACGGTCCGAAAGTTCGATGACATCGTGTGCCTGGTCCGGTCTTACCGGCGGGAGGCCGCTCGCGTCGTCGGCGCCTGGGTGATGGACGAGACGGGCCGCTGGACGCCCGTACAGGAAGTCTGGTACGTCCGGAGCGACCGCTGGCAGGGTCCCATGGGCGGGCCCTGGCGGGCCTTCCGGACGCCGCCCGGGTCGGACAACTCCAACCGGCCCGTCCGGTGGGAAGACCTCATAGAAGAGGCAGTAAGGCAGTAAGGCGATTTGTGAATTCGGCAGTTCAGCGGATGGGCCGACCGTACCCACCTGCCTATCCTGGCGAGTGGCGAGTAGCGAGTAGCGAATGGCGAATAGGACCCCACCTGCCCATCTGCCGATTTGCCCTATTGCCCTTTCACATGGAGGTTTCTGATGAACGGAAAGGTCCTGATGGGAATGGCATGCCTTCTTCTGGCCATGGCGTCGGCCGGCCAAGCGGCGGACCTGAAGGGTCGGGTCCTCGACAAAGACGGCAAGCCCCTGGCTGATGCCGTCGTGTATTTGACGTCGAAGAATCCGACCCCTGTGACCCCGCCCTCGAAGCCGGCGGTCATCGACCAGGTCGAGATGACATTCGTCCCCCACGTCCTGCCGGTCGTCGTCGGGACGACCGTCGAATTCCTGAACTCGGAGAAGGCCGTCATCCGGCACAACGTCTTCAGCCCCACGCCGTGCGCCGACCGCTTCAACCTGGGGTACTTCCTACCGGGTCAGAAGGCCAGCGTGACCTTCAAGAAGCCCTGTCGGGCGCTAATCCTGTGCGCGACCCACCAGGAGATGAAGGCCTGGGTCGTCGTCCTGGAGACGCCCTACTTTGCCAAGACGGATGCCCAAGGGAACTACAGCCTGTCGGTCCCGCCCGGAGAGTACACGCTGGCCGTATGGCACGAGACCCGGAAGACGGAACATACCCAGCCCCTGAAGGTCTCGGCGAATCAGACCCTGGACATCCGCCTGCCCTGAGATGGGAAGTGACGGAGTGACGGAGTAACAAAATGACAGGTGAGGTCCGGGGTGTTCAGCCTCGGCCCAGCTTTTTCGGACCTCCTCACTCCGTCACGACATCACGTCGTCCCGCCGTCATGAAGTCCAAAGCAGACTCATATATACGCTGGCCAGGACCAAATACGCCAGCCAGGAGAGGCCCAGTGCCACGGCCCCGATGGGACGCGGTCGGACGGCCTCTGGTAAGAAGCGGGGAAGCCACACATAATTCAAGACCAGCAGAGCCCCCGTGAAGACGACCGTCCCGAGGAAGCCCAGGACGGCGCTGAGGAGGATGAGGGCGGCCGGACTGGCAAAATGCATCGTGACGACGGTGACTCCCATCAGGGCGATAGCGATACCATAGTACCAGCTCCGGGGATGCCACCGACGGGCCCCCGGGAAGTAACTCAGGACGAAGTCCGTGTGGACCCGGCTCACGGCGTCCAACGTCGTCAGCCACGTGTCCGACAGAAAGCCAGCCGCCACGACGGCAAAGAGGAGCCGGCCCCAGGGGCCCCAGACGACCTCGAAAAAACGCATTTGATGCACGACCAACTCCCATTCCTGGGGGACTAGCCCCTTCGGGTAGAGCAGGGCAAAGGCCAGAAAGCACGTCATCAGCGTCGTCAGGATGTTCCCTCCGATGCCGACGGCACTGTCCGCACACAGAAAGGCCCGCCAGGCCCGCCAACGGGCCTTCGTGTCCGCGTGGGCCTCCGGGACGGCCCCACCCAGGGGAATCGCCTCCGGCCGGCCGGTAATCGGACTCGTGATGTGGCCCATGTGGGCCGCCATGCCGGCCCCCTTTTCCCGAAGCCAGTAGGAGTAGAACAGGGTCCAGAAGCCACCCAGGCCGGCAAAGGTGATGGCCGTCAGCAGGGGCGTGGCGTCCCGCGGGTCCCACGGACGAGGGAGAGACGCAAAGGGCGGAAAGGCCGGCCAGACCAGACCCCGTAGGAATTCGGGTAGCGAGCGGAGCACCTCGGGCCGACTACAGGCTGTCAGGAGTCCCACGAAGGTCACGACCGCTACGAGCCACATGAGTCGCTCGATCAGCCGGTAGGCGACAGGACTGACCAGGAGGGCCGGAAATAAGATGCCGATGGTCAGCCACGACCAGAAGAGGGTTTTCGCCGGTTGACTCCAGCCGACCGGAAAGGCGATCAGGGCCGCTAACCCCGTGCTTCCGGCTGTCACGAAGGCCCCAAACCAGAGGAACTGGACCGTCATCAGAAGCCACAGGCCTAAGGCAAACCACCGATTCAGCCGGATGAAGCCCTGCCAGATGCTCTCGCCAGTCAGGAGCGTATAGCGGCCGATAGCGTAGTTCAGGGGGAACTGCAAGAGACATGCCGGGACGAGCAAAAACAGAAAGGCCGTCCCGTACTTGGCGACCAGCCGGGGCCACCAGATGAGCTCCCCGCTCCCCTGGGCCAACGCCAGCCACACCACGCCCGGCCCCAGCATGACCCACCAGCCCCGAAAGGCCGGGAGCGGCTTGCGTTCGTATTCAGGTAATCGACCCCATGCGGCTTTTTCTCGTAGCATAGACACGGTCCACTCTGTTCCTGAAAGGCCGCAAGATACCCAATGCGGGCACGGGACGCAAACCCGACGGGTGCTGACCCATCATCTGTTCTTACGACGGTTCTGCTACCATGGGACCGGACGCCGTCGGAACCGAGCGACCGCCGGCGTCGGGCAGTGACCATGAGCGGCCGATGTCGAACGACCTGGCTTTTCTTTCTTCTCCCAATGACGCTGGGGGACGTCCTCCCCGGGGTACCGCCGGAGTACCAGGCGCTTTATGACGAACTGGACCGTAACTTGGCGACCTGGGAACGCCGCCTGCCGGACGACGACTTCGCCCGCCTGCCCATCTGGGCCGCCGAGCTCTTGCCAGCCAACGGGAATCGTGGCGAAGACCTCCTGGTACCCCAGGCCTTTGAGGGATGTGTCCTCTACTTGGACGCCCTTCGGCGCCTCGGCGTCCAAGGCGTGAAGGTCGCCATTCCCTATCCCCTTCTGGACCCCACCTATCCCCGGTCCGGAGAGTACCTGAGCTTTTACAAGCGGATCGCTGTCGAGGTCCGGCAAAGGGGCATGGTCCTCCTGGTCGGGACCGGCGCCGCCTTCGCGGACCCGAACTTCAGTAAGGTCCGGGTCGACTACCGGGCGATGACGTTCGCCCAGTTTCAAGAGGGACGCCGACGCATGGCTCACCGCATCGCTCGAGAGGTCCGACCTGACTACCTGACGGTCGGCAACGAGCCGACGACCGAGGCCGGTATCACGGGCTTCGCCGCGCTGAGGGACCCAATTCAGTACGCGGCGATGATCCGGTACATCCTTCGGGACCTCCGGCAAGGACCGACTCGGATAGGCGCCGGGACGGGGAACTGGGAGTCGCCGGCCTTCGTGCATAGGCTGGCGGCCTTGCCGGGCTTGGACTATATCGACCTCCACGTCTATCCGGTCGGTCCCTGGATGGTCGCCCGGGCCCAAGCCCTGGCCGAGACGGCCCGGTCCGGTCGGAAGGGTCTCGTCATCGGGGAGGCCTGGCTGTACAAGGTGAGCGGTGTCGAGCTGGCCTGGACGGGTCCAGCCGAGGCCTTTCGGCGGGACGTATTTTCCTTTTGGTCCCCCCTGGACCAACGGTTTCTGGGAGTCCTGACCCGCTGGGCCTGGGCCGAAGACGCTGAATTTGTTTCATTCTTCTGGAGTAAATACTTATTTGCATACCTGGACTACGATTCGACGACGGCTCAGCTCCCCTATGGTGACCTCCGAGAACGGGTCGACCGACAGGTCGTCCGAAACCTCTGGGCCGGCCAGGTGTCCCCGACGGGGCGTCACTACCAGACGCTGATCGCCCAGTTTCGGGAGAAGTAGGGGATGAGTAGGTCGGCCGTCGGCGGATAGGGAGATAAGAACGCAGGCGTCCCCGCCTGGGCCCTTTGGACTATTTGCCGAACGGCCGAACTCCCGAACTGCCGAATGGCCCTTGGCTTGAAAAATCGTCCACCCCGAAGGGTCGGAAAAGCCGATCCCATCGGGATTCTCCCGGGTCGAACGGCTATGTGAAATGTTTCGGTCGGGTAGTGCGGCGATCCATTGTCGTCTCGGTCCTGAGCTTGTAAGATCGTCCTCGCCATCGAGTCGGCGCATGCCTTCCCGGCGAGGGAAACGACGTCTGGGGGTGGGTTCCGTCCAGTGTGGTCAAGTTTTGAGGTAGGGAGCGCAGACGTCCCCGTCTGCCGGAGCGCAGACGTCCCGTCTGCAGAACCGTGGCCTTCCGGCCTTTAGCCTATCGACAAAGCAATAGGGGGGTGCGAAGGGGGCGAATACTATGGTCTCGGTCGGCGTG
>JAUQPV010000370.1 GCA_030550225.1 Acidobacteriota bacterium
CACCGCCTCGTCCTCTGGCCCTTACTGGACGACGACTTCCGACGTATGACCCTCTACATCGTACGCCTCTTTCGGGCCGCCTATCCCGAGGCGGGCGTCACCGATGCGGATGCCGAAACGATTTGGCACCTCCTCCGGCGTCACCTGAACTGGGATGCGGGCCCGCCTCATCCCCGGCTCTTCCTGAAGGCCCTGGCCGAGCTCCTGCTCTTGAAGCGGCGCTATCCCTCAGAAGGCTGGACCCGCCTGGCCGAGACGCCCGAAACGCCCCGGCTCCTCCTGATGTAAGGGGCAGAGGGCCAAGTGCAAAGAGCAAAGGGCCCCTTTGTCCTTTTATACGGCGAACTTGATGGTCAGGATGTCGCCATCCTGGACGACATAGTCCCGGCCCTCCAGACGGAGACGGCCCTGCCGCCGGGCCTCGTGGAAGCTCCCGACAGACCCGATCTCCCGGAAGTTCAAGACCTCAGCCCGGATGAAGCCCCGTTCCATGTCGGTGTGAATCCGACCGGCCGCCTGAACTGCCGTCGCCCCGGTCGGCAGGAGCCACGCCCGGGCTTCGCCACCGATGACGGTGTAGAACCGGAGGAAGCCCAAGGCCCCCAGGAGGGGTTCAGCGATGCGGTCCGGCAGGAGGTCGGGCAGACCGTAAACGGCTTGCCACTCGATCCGCTCGGCGGGGTCCATCCGGACGAGCTCCAGCTCGAGATGAGCCGAGGTGTAAGAGACTCCCGCCCAGGGAAGCCGCTCGGCGATCATCTGGAGGGCGGCCGCCACGCCGGCGTCGCCCAGGTGACGCTCGGCCACGTTCAAGAGGTGGAAGATGGGCTTGGCCGACAGCAAGCCGTAGCCCTGCATCCGGTGAACGACGTCCTGGGGCCACGGCTCCGCCCGGAGGGGCCGTTCGGCCTGGAGGCATTTCAGCAGGACGCTGACGGATTGGCTTTCCTTTAAGAGTTCTTCCTGATGCCGCTTCGCATACTCCTGCTGGAGCCGCTGGTAGCGACCTTGCAGGACCTGGAGGTCGGCCGTGATGAGCGTGCGCTCCAGGTCCTCCGCCCGCCGGACGGCCTCGGCCGGATCCAAGGTGTCCAAGTCCCAGAGGGCCAATACATGCAGGAGGGCGTCCGTCGTGCGAAGTTCCCCGATCAGGCGCGGAGCCGTCCCGTCTTGGAGAGACCAATGGGAAGGCGGGTCCCAGAGCTCCACCGTGGCCGGGGTCCGGCGTTCGCACCCGGCCCATTGGGCGACCCGCTCCAGGCGGTCGTCCGGGATAGGATATACCCCGACCTCGGGTTCGCTCGTGTGGAGCGGGGCATCCCCCGGATAGCCCGTCAGGATACGGAACACCGACGTCTTGCCGCTGGCCGGCCGACCGATCAAACCGATGCGCATGACCATGCCTTGGTGCTGGGTGCTGGGTATTAGGTGTTGGGTCCCTTTTCAAGCGCCCAGCACCCGACACCCAGCACCTGACACCGAGAGCCTTACCGTTCCAACAGACGCTTCATCTCCCGGACGGCCTCGAAAAAGCCGACAAAGAGGGCCCGGGCGACGATGGCATGGCCGATGTTGAGTTCCTCGATCTCCGGAATCTCGACGATCGGCCGAACGTTGTGGTAGTTCAAGGCGTGGCCGGCCAGGACCCGCAAGCCCAGCCGGGCCGCCATCTGGGCTGTCTGCCGGACGTTGTCCAGTTCCTGATTCCGGATTTCCAAAGAGGCCGCATGGGCGTATGCATTTGTGTTAATCTCGATGGCGTTCGCCCCGACCCGCTGGGCGGCCCGAACCTGCTCGAGTTGAGGGTCGATGAAGAGGCTGACCTCGATACCGGCATCCTGAAGCCGTTGGACGACTCGGCGGATGACGTCCTGATGGAAGACGACATCCAAGCCCCCCTCGGTCGTCACCTCCTCGGGCCGTTCGGGGACCAAGGTGCACTGGTCCGGCTTGACCCGCAGGGCGATCTGGACCATTTCCTGCGTGGGGGCCATCTCGAGGTTGAGGCGGGTCTTCACCGTCTGACGAAGGATCTCCAGGTCTCGCTCCTGGATGTGCCGGCGGTCCATTCGGAGGTGGGCCGTGACGCCGTCGGCGCCCGCCTGCTCGGCGATCAGAGCGGCCAGGACGGGGTCCGGGTCTCGCTCCCGGCGCGCCTGCCGGAGGGTCGCCACGTGGTCGATGTTGACCCCCAACTTCACCCATGCCATATCAGACCCTCACTTGGTG
>JAUQPV010000371.1 GCA_030550225.1 Acidobacteriota bacterium
TCCGGCAGTCGAAACTCGAACGCCATGACGTCCTCTCCAGCAGTCCGGCCATTCGGCCGAATAGCCGCTCAGTAGTGGACCGTCTCGTAGATGGCCTTCAGGATGCGGCCCGTGTCGGGCAGGTAGTCGTGCTCCAGGGTATACGGAAACGGCGTGTCGAAGCCCGTGACCCGGACCGGGGGCGCCTCCAGGTAAAGGAAGGCCTTTTCATTGATCAGGGCGATCAGCTCAGCGGCGAAGCCGCACGTCCGGGGCGCTTCGTGAACGATCACGACCCGGCCCGTCTTTTGGACGGATTGGATGACCGTGTCCACGTCCAGGGGAAGCAGGGTCCGGAGGTCGATGAGCTCGACCGAAATGCCCCACTTCTCCCGGGCCTTCTGGGCCGCCTCCCGGCACTCGACCATCATGGCCCCGTAGGAGATGAGGGTGACGTCTTTCCCCTCCATCTCGACGCGGGCCTTCCCGATGGGGACCGTATAATCCCCCTCCGGGACCTCACCCGTCGCCGCACGGTAGATCCGTTTCGGTTCAAAGAAGATCACGGGGTCCTCATCCCGGATGGCCGCCAGGAGGAGGCCCTTGGCATCATAAGGATTCGATGGGATGACGACCTTCAGGCCGGCCGTGTGCACGAAGTAGGCCTCCGGGCTTTGGGAGTGGTAGTGACCCCCACGAATGCCGCCGCCCGAGGGCGTCCGGATGACCAAGGGACAGCTATACTGGCCGCCCGACCGGTACCGGTACTTGGCCAGCTCGTTGACGATCTGGTCAAAGGCCGGATAGATGAAGTCGGCGAACTGAATCTCGGCGACAGGCCGGAGGCCGTAAAGGGCCATCCCGATGGCCGTCCCGATGATCCCCGCCTCGGCCAGGGGCGTGTCGATGACCCGGTCGGGTCCGAATTCGTCCAGCAGGCCGACGGTCACCCGGAAGACGCCGCCGAGCCGACCGACGTCCTCACCCATCACGATGACCCGAGGGTCCCGCCGCATCTCCAGGCGGAGGGCATCGTTGAGGGCCTGGATCATATTCATGACCGCCATCGGTCCGCCTCCTTGAGGTACGCCAGGTAGGCCTCCTTTTGCTCCTGCAGGTGACGGGGGATCCGGGCGTAGACGTCGTCAAACAGGGACTCGACGGGTGGCGGCGGCACCTTCTCGACGTCTTCGATCGTCCGGTTAATGAGGTCCCGGACTTCTTCCAAGAGGGTCTCTTGCTGGAGTTCGCTCCAGTAGCCCCGCCATTCCAGGTACCTCCGGAAGCGCTCGATGGGGTCCTTGGCGTACCACTGCTGGACCTCCTCGTCGGACCGGTACCGGCGCGGGTCGTCGGACGTCGAGTGGGCCCCGATCCGATACGTCAGGGCCTCGATGAGGGTCGGCCCCCCGCCGGCCCGGGCCTTCTCGACGGCCCGCTTCGTGGCTACATAGACGGCCAAGACGTCGTTCCCGTCGACCCGGACGCCCTCAAAGCCGTAGGCGACAGCCTTGACGGCGATCGACCGGGCCGCCGTCTGGCGCTTCAAGGGGACCGAGATGGCATACTGGTTGTTCCGGCAAAAGAGGATGACCGGGACTTGGAAGACGCCGGCGAAGTTACAGGCCGTGTGGAAGTCCCCCTCCGACGTCGCCCCGTCCCCGAAGTAGACGAGGACGACGATGGGGTCTCCGACGATCTTGGCCGCCCATGCAAAACCGACAGCCTGGGGGATTTGAGTCCCGACGGGGCTGGAGATAGACATGATCCGGGCCTCCCGAAAGCTCGTGTGGACGGGCATCTGGCGGCCCTTGACGTTGTCCTCGGCATTGCCGTATTGCTGGGCTACGAACTTGCGAACGGGGACGCCCCGCCACAACGGGAGACCCGTCTCCCGATACGACGGAAAGACCCAGTCCTCGTCGTTCAACGTCGCTACGCTCCCGATGACGGCCGCCTCCTCCCCCGTGCACGTCAGATAGAAGCCGATACGGCCCTGGCGCTGGAGCTTAAACAGACGGTCGTCCAGCTCCCGATTTAGGACCATCGTGCGATACATCCGTAGGAGGAGCTCCTTGGGCAGGTTGGGGTCCAGGTCCGGGTCCGAACTCCCGTCTTCCCGCAGGACGGTCAGCGGGACTTCCGCCGCTTCCTGAACTTCTGGGCTGATGAAGATAGTGTCGTCCATGAGAACCCCTCATAGCGTGGACTCACCGCGGCGCTACTCTTTTAACACACTC
>JAUQPV010000372.1 GCA_030550225.1 Acidobacteriota bacterium
AAGTCCCAAGGCGACCGCCTCTAAGAACCGTCCTACATAATACAGCCATACCGCCATGCTTCTACCTACGGGCTCGGGCCTCAAAGGGGATTAGGAAGAAGATTGCGGATTGAACTCATCTTGAAACCCGTGGGAAGGGATTCCAGGGGATTGCCCCGCATCCGAGGCCGAGGCCCCGGCCCTTGCCTTCGCGGGCCCTCCCCCGCCGCCACCGCCAGGACTCGACTCCCACCACCTCGGGATAGACGCCTCCCGCCCCCCCTCACTCAGGGTCCCCACCCGCCGCCGCAAACGCCTTCGCGCGCGCACCGGCCGTCTCGGCCGACGGAACGTCGGGTCGCTTCAGCAAACCCCGTGCCAATCGGGAGCCGCACCCTCGAAATGCCCGACACGGCCGGCTTTCTGCCCCATCCCCCGACTCCCGACCCTCCCCCACGTGTCTATCCCCGTAAACACTCTGTCGAATCGGTTAGACACCTGGGGAAACCCCTCCTTGGCCATTGAACTCGTCTCCCAAGGCCCGGATTCCGGCCCTCACCCGACCCCCTCCCGGGGGAAGAGGGTTTCGAGATGAATCCCTCCCCGGGAGAGGGTTTGGAGATGAGTTCATCGACTGACGACGGATAACGGGAGTCCTTTGGTCCGGAGAGTGGCATCAGAACGGCCTTTTCCATGACCCGGGGAGCACGATTTTCAAAAAGGTCCCGGCTCCCAGGAGGGCGGCGGCTGTCCCCTCCTTGGCCGAACAGCCTATCTGCCGAAGCTTGAAAAATCGTCTTTCCAGGTAGGTCGGAAAGGCCGAATCCATCCGGGTTTTCACGAACCCAACGGCTTGGATGAGAGAACGCCCTGCAGGACGTCGTCGGCCCTCGGAACTCTCGCAAGACTATTCATATTCGAAATTCGCAATTACCGCTGAAGGACCACTACGGTTTGGGTCCACCGGTCGTGGGGGAGCCGACGGCCCCAGAGGAAAGGGATGATGAGGCCCAGGCCGACCGGTAGGACGAGGAGGACCAATAAGACAGCCCGGACCAAGGCCCGCCAGAAGGACGGTGGGACGCCCGTGTCGACGTCGACGACGGCTGTCTGCGTCAACCAGTTGCCCGGCGTGCGGCCCCGACCCAACGTCCAAAAGAGACTCAAGTAGAGGGCAAACACGAGGACTTCCAGACCGCTGAGCCGCAGGTAGTTGATGCGCAGGAGCGTTCGGTAGGGCGACTCGACGACGACCGTACCGGGTTCGGCTCGGACCCGACCGATGGGCGTTTCGACGGTGACGTGCGAGCCCTGGGCCTCGACCTTCGCAAGAGGGGTCTCCATCTGGACGAAGGGGGACGCAGACATCGATTCCGCCGATACAGCCCCTGGCGTTATCGGCGGGGGTTGCCAATGGACGAACCAGGGCCGTAGGAGCCAGCCGACCAGGAGGCCAAAGCTCGTGCTGAAGATCAGGACGTCCATGTAAAAACTGATGAGCCGGCGCCACCAGGGGCTGGGCCGATAAAAGGGGCGCACGTCCTGAGAGGCCTG
Source organism: Acidobacteriota bacterium (assembly GCA_030550225.1). Classification (GTDB taxonomy): domain Bacteria; phylum Acidobacteriota; class HRBIN11; order HRBIN11; family HRBIN11; genus HRBIN11. The sequence goes on from JAUQPV010000372.1 coordinate 1,534, forward strand.
CATGGGCGGCTCGGCGTCACCCGTTGGGGACAGAAGGGCATAGACGGTCACCGGCTGGGAAATCCCCTTGAACACGAAGGCCCCGACCCGCTGGACCGGTCCGCCTTCCCAACGACCCACGTGGTAGGCCGCTTCGGTCAGACAGACGGCCCCGCCCCGGACGCCCTCGGCCAGCCGGAAGGCCAGGTTGACGGCGTCACCGTGGACGTCCCCTTCGGCGTCCACGCCGGCCTCGCCGACATGGATGGCCACCCGGATCGGGAGGGTGCCGACCCTCGGCAGGGTCAAGTCGCACCGGTGCCGCAGGGCGTCGGCGGCCCGGACGGCGTCGGTGACCGTCGCGAACACGCTGAGCGTGCCGTCCCCCAGGGTCTTGACCAAACGCCCTCCATACTCTCGGACGACGGCCCCGACCTCGGCATGATGACGGGCGATGAAGGCTTCGAGGTCCTCTCGGTTGGCCCGGCCAGCGGCCTCTGTAAACCCCTGGAGGTCGGTCACGACGATGGCCAAGATCCGGTGCTCCATGAGCCACCGCCCTGGCTTCAGGATACAAGATGCAAGATGCAGGATGCAAGATGGGATTGCGAGTTAGGGATTGCGGATTGGAGATTTCGAATTGCGAATTGGAAAGAGGCCGAACCGTCGGGCGCTGATGAACGGCCGAGCAAA
>JAUQPV010000373.1 GCA_030550225.1 Acidobacteriota bacterium
AGCCTGTCGTGTCGGGTCCGATCCAGTGGCGGGAGCCTATTCTCCTGCACGAATTCACCGTTGCCCAATCGGCGGCGACCCGACCCGTGAAGGTCGTCCTGACGGGGCCTTACACCATGGCCCGGTACTCTATCGTGCAGACGCCCCTCTATCAGGGCCGCATCGAACGGCTCACGGAGGATTACGCCGTGGCCTGGGCCATGGAGGTCCGTCCGCTCGTGCAGGCCGGGCTTCTGTGGCTTCAGGTCGAGGAGCCGGCCCTACTTCACTACCCACAGGACGCCCCTATCGTCGCCGCCGCCCTCGAGGTCCTCGCTGAGGCCAAAGGTCCGGCGAAGCTCGCCCTGGCCCTGTATTGGGGCCCCATCGAGCCCCTGTGGCACCAAATCCAACGATGGCCCGTCGACATGCTGGTCTTAGACTTCGTGTATAGTCCCCGCTTGCTGGACGTCATCGCCGCTGAAGGGTCGGCCCGACCCCTCGGTTTGGGTCTCCTGGACGGTCGGAACACGAAGCTCGAGGACCCGACCGACGTCCTGCGGCAACTCGACCGCCTGGCGTCCCGTCTCAAGGGCACGCACCACCTCACGACGTCTTGCGGTGTGGAGCTCCTCCCCCGGGACCGGGCCCGGGCGAAGATCGAACGGGTCGCCCGCATCGCCGAATCTTTCGTCGGAGGTCGTCGATGAGTCGGTCTAAGCTGAAGGCCCTGGGTTTTGACTTGCCCCTGCTTCCCACGACGGCCGTCGGGAGCTATCCGAAGCCGCCCGAGTTGATGGAGGCCCGGATCCAGTTCCAGCGGGGTGCCATCTCTCGGGAACGTCTGGAAGACTTAGAACGTCGGGCGACCGAGTTTTGGATTCGCACGCAGGAGGAACTCGGCGTCGACGTCCTCGTCGACGGCGAGATGTACCGGGGCGATATGGTCGCTTATTTTGCCGAGCAGCTCCCGGGCTTCGAGATCGGCGGCCTCGTGCGGTCTTACGGGAATCGGTACTACCACAAGCCTATCATCGTGGGGCCGGTCGAGTGGCCGGGCCCGATGACGGTCCGGTGGTGGCGGTTTGCCCAGTCCCTGACGGACCGGCCCGTCAAGGGGATGCTGACCGGGCCGTATACGATGATGGACTGGTCGTTCAACGAGTACTACCCCGACCGAAAGAGCGCGGCGCTCGCCCTGGCCCGGGCCATCCATCGGGAGGTCGAGGCCCTCATCGAGGCGGGGGCCCGCATCATCCAGATCGACGAGCCGGCCACGTCCGTCCGGCCCGACGAGCTCCCCATCATGGTCGAGGCGATGGAAGTCGTCTTGGATGGCTTGCGGGACCGGGCCTACTTCATCACCCACATGTGCTACGGGAACTTCGAGGCCGTCTATCCCGACATGCTGAAGAGCCCCGTCGACAACTTCGACCTGGAGATGAGCAATAGCGGCTTGGACATGCTGGATCAATTCCGGCGGTACCCCTACACGAAGGACATCAGCGTCGGCGTCGTGGACGTTCACAGCCACGTCATCGAGGATGTCGACACGGTCGAACAGCGCATCCGGGCCGCCCTGGAGGTCCTTCGGCCCGAGCAGGTCTGGGTCGACCCCGACTGCGGTCTCAAGACGCGGCAAGTCGACGAGGCCATCGGGAAGCTTCGGGTCATCGTCGAGGCGACCCGTCGGGTTCGGCAGGACTTGCCGGCCTCGGGGGCGTCGGGGTAGCCCCCCATGTTCATCCGTCGGGCATGGATAAGCCGGCCAACTGGAGGGCCCACTCGGCCGCCGTATCCGGCAGAGACTCCCGCCGGAAGTGACGCTCAAATACAGCGACCAGGCGCGCGATCATTTCGGCCGAGATCTCGAAGTTGCGGCTCGTGATGTGCTCGACGTTTAGGCCCAGGGGGACGTCGATATTTTCGGCCGTGACGAAATCGAGGATTTCCTGTAGGACTCGCTCGGCAACCCGGATCGAGCGCCAAGCCACGCCGAGCCAGCCCCGCAGGAGCTCCCGCTCTATGGGGGGAGGGATCTCGACACCCAGCCACTTCAGGAACTGCACGTCGCTGGGGGACGAGACCGGCGCAAAGCTCAAAAAGACCCGCCGGGGCGGGATGCCCTCGGCCCGACAGCGATCCGCATAATCCCGCAAAAGCCTCTGCATGCTGACCGGCTCATACAGGACCTGGCTCGTGAAGAATTGAATCCCC
>JAUQPV010000374.1 GCA_030550225.1 Acidobacteriota bacterium
CTGTCGGTCGTTGTCCCCGACGGGTGACGGCCTCCTGACGACGCTCCTATATCTAACGGCTTGGCTCGAACGGCCAGACCTCATCCAAGACGTCCTGGCCTCGTACCGGCCCTACCCCCAGGTCCTACGCAATGTCCCCGTGGCTCGTAAGGTCCCCCTCGAGCAGGTTCCGAGCTTGCAGGAGGCCATCGCTCGGGCGCGGGACCGGCTGAGCGGCCAAGGTCGGATCTTCGTTCGCTACTCGGGCACGGAGCCGGTCTTACGAATTCTCGTCGAGGCACCGGCCGAGGGCTTGGCCCTCGAGGTCGCCGACCACTTAGCCGGGCTGGCCGGGCAAGTCCTGGGGTCATCGGGGAGAGAGTCGAGTTCGTGACGGTATAACGGCGGCCCACATCACGTCATCCCGACGTCGCACCGTCACGAAGACGGGACCGACCCATACGGTTCCGGGATGAGGGAGTCATACAGAATCCGCAGGGTGCGCCGGACGTCGGCCATTCGAGAGAACGTCTGGGCGGCCCGGAAGCCCACTCGGTAGAAGGCCGTGCGGTCCCTCCGGTACAGGTCGATGATCGCCAGGAGCTGGCGCTCGAAGTCGGCGTAGTCCGCCTCGTCCATCGCCGGCCATCGAGGGTCCCCGAAGATGTCGATCAGCTCAAATCGCTCCTCCCCGAAGAACCAGCCGTTTTGACCGGCCTGAATCATCTCGAGGGCCCCGCCGTCTCGGGAAGACAGCGTCGGGACGCCGTTGACGCCAGCTTTCATGAAGCTGGTCCCGCAGGCCTCCCAGCCCGAGAAGGGCGTGAACAGCAGGAGGTCGCACCAGGCCATCAGTCGGCGGGCCCACGACAGGTTGTAGTTCTCGATGAAGATGACCCGGGGGTCCCGGCGAGCCAGGTCCAAGAAGGTCTCGGCATACCGGATGCCCTCTTCGTCGTGGGGATGAGGCCGCCCGCCCAGGACGAACAGGGCCGGCAGGTCCGGGTGCCGTTCGATGAAACGGATCACGAAGTAGGGTCGCTTGTAGCGGGTCAGCCGCCGGGCCCACAGGAGGATGGGGCCCGGGAAGTCCGCCGGCCGCCCCCAGTAGTAAAGGGCATCCCGACGTAGACGTTCCCGCACGGCTACGAAGGCCGAGAAGTCGCCCGATTCCACGGCCAGGGCGACGTCCGGGTGTTGCCACCGCTTTAAGTAGATCCCGTTTGTCGCCGCCTGGAGGCGGCCACGGGCCCCAGGAAAGGTCTGCTCACTGATGTGCCGGTGCTTCTGAGAGACGGCGAAGACCCGCCGGGCATGCCGCAGGGCCTGTTCGGTCAGATGAATGACGTCGGTGCCGTAAAGGGGGGCCCGCCACCGACCGGTCTCGATCCAGTCCCGAAATTCGGTGACGACCCAGTCCCGGGGGAATACCGGATGGCCCCAGGGTCCCGGCGTATGGAGGACGAACCCGGCCTTCTCGGGCGGGACGGCCAGAATGCCCAAGGCTGGGCCGCTTTCCTGGAAGTCGACATACGGGATGCGATCCCACCCGAAGCGACTCTCGATGGACTGGAACGAAGCCCGCACGAGCAGGGCCATCTTGAGGAACCGCTCCCGCTCGTCCCGCTCGATGTAGATTCGGTCCGTCAGGGCCGTCGCCCATTCGGGAGCGACGGCTTCAAAGAAGACCGCCCGGGCCGTCCCGTGATAGTAAACCAAGGGCCGCACCCGTACGGCTTCCCCGTTCAGAGAAATCGTGAGGTCCTGCTCCGGGCAGAGCTTCTGCAGGAAGGCCGACTCCTGCTCCTCTGGCTCCAGAGCCAAGGCGGTCGCTTCATACCGTTGGGCCACGTAGCCCCGCCGGTAGTACAGGGTGAAGACCGTATAGGGCACCCCGAGGTCGGCCATCGCATAGAACTTGTCCCCCTCCAGGATGCCCAGGCCCCCTGCGTAGGTACTGCCGTTGTCCAACGCCAGGTCCAGCGTGATCGACACGATCATCCCACCCCCTCCTCTACCGCCGGCCTTCGATCTCATCGGCCAGGGCGCCGGCATCGTAGAGTTTCCGAAGCGCCTCGATGATGTAGGCCGTATGAACAGCCACCGCCCGGGCCTTCGTGTCGTCGTAGATGAACCGGCCCGGCAGGCTCTCGATGTTCCCGTCGAAGATGAGGCCGACGACCTCGGCGTT
>JAUQPV010000375.1 GCA_030550225.1 Acidobacteriota bacterium
GGGTCTCGACGGAAGCCGAGGCGATGGCCCTCCTACGGGCCGTCCGAAGGGCCTGCTCCGATTTCCCGGGCGTTCGAGTGGTCGCCTGCGGGTACGCGGATGCCGGCCGGCTTCCGCATCGGCCCCTGGCGCCCCTGGCCCTGCCGGCCGTCGCCCGAGACGCCGGCGTGGACGGTTGCATGCTGGATACGGGCCTGAAAGACGGCCGTCGGCTGTGGGACTTCCTGACCGAGGCAGACCTTCGGGCCTTCGTCGAGGCGGCTCATGCGGCAGGTCTCTTCGTAGCCCTGGCGGGGGCTCTCCAGGCGGAAGACCTCCCTCGCGTCCGGGACCTCGGGGCCGACGTCGTCGGCGTGCGTTCGGCCGCCTGCCGGGACGGGCACCGGGCCGGTCCTCTGGACGTCGAGCGTCTCCGCCAGCTCCGGGCCCTCGTATAACAGAACCGTTTGGCCCGGGAAAATGGCGTCGGGTCGGCCCTTCCCACCGTCCGAAAGGAAGGACGAACAGCGAATGGCGAACGGCGAATGGAACCCTACCCTCCCTATCTGCCGATTTGCGGACCGGAATTGCCGAACTCCCGAACTGCCGAGTGGCCGGACGGCCGATTCCTTCACGCCCAGGCGTCCCCCACACCGAGCAGGTTCATCAGGAGCCGCAGGACCGGTACGAGGAGGGTCCCGAAGAAACCGGGAATCAGAAAGAGGGCCATCAGCATGAAGGGCATGAAGGGTTTGGCTTGATACCAGTAGACGAGCCACCGACGGGGCAGAAGACCTTCGGCGACCCAGCTCCCGTCGAGGGGAAATAGGGGCAAAAGGTTGAAGAGAGCCAAGGCGATATTGAGCTGGACGCCGACAAGGCAGATGGCCAGGACGAGTTCGGCGACCAGGCCCAGGCGGAGGCCGTCGGTAAATGTCAGCCGGAGGAAGTGATACACAAGCGCAAAGAACGTCGCCAATAGCAGGTTACTGACAGGCCCCGCCAGGGCTGTCAGCATCTGGCCCCGCCGGGGATGCCGAAAGTACCGGGCGTCGACGGGTGTCGGCTTGGCCCATCCAATGACGATCCCCCCGGCGATCAGGGAAATCAGGGGCAGGAGGACGGTCCCGATGGGATCGATATGGGGAAGGGGGTTCAAGGTGATGCGGCCTTGATAGCGGGCCGTCGGGTCACCCAGGCGCCAGGCCGTCCAGGCATGGGCGCTCTCGTGGAACGACAAGCTCAAGAGTAAGTGGACAAAGTATAGGAGGACGGTCCACAGGTGAAACATGGAATCGCTCATGCGTCGACTCCTGGGGGGACTTCTCGATAGAAGGGGCGGAGTTGCTCGACCCACATGGCAAACTGATAGAGGCGCTCCTCCTGAAAGTGGGGTCCGATGACCTGGAGGCCGATCGGCAGGCCCTGACGGTCCTTCCCGATGGGGACCGAGATGGCCGGGAGGCCGGCCAGGGACGCCGGTACCGTGTAGATATCCGACAGGTACATCTTGAGGGGGTCGTCCAGCTTCTCGCCCAGGCGCCAGGCTGTCGAGGGGCTCGTCGGCGTCAGGATCAGGTCGACCGTCTCGAAAGCCCGGGCGAAGTCCTGGGCGATGAGCGTCCGGGCCCGGGCAGCCGTCAGGTAGTAAGCGTCATAGTAACCAGCGCTCAGGGCAAAGGTCCCCAGCATGATGCGGCGCTTGACCTCAGCGCCAAAACCCTCGGCCCGGGTCCGGGCGTACATCTCCCGAAAGGTCCGGGCGGCGGCCCGATGGCCGTACCGCACGCCGTCGTATCGGGCCAGGTTACTACTGGCCTCGGACGTGCAGATGACATAGTAGGTCGCAATGGCATACGGCGAGTGCGGCAGTGAGATCTCGACGACCTCACAACCCTCCTGGGCGAGTTCCTCGACGAGCGTCCGAATGGCCGTCCGGGTGTCCTCGCCGAGGCCCTCGGCGAAGGCTTCCCGGGGGAGGCCCAGACGCCAGCGCCGATGAGACGGCCACCGCCGGACGGCGTCCAGGGAAAAGACCGGCACGTCGGCCGTCGTCTGGTCCATCTCGTCGTAGCCGGCGATGACATGCAGGATGACGGCGTTGTCCCACACCCGGCGGGTAATGACCCCGATGACGTCCAACGAGGAGGCAAAGGCCACCAGGCCATATCGGGAGACCCGCCCGTAGGT
>JAUQPV010000042.1 GCA_030550225.1 Acidobacteriota bacterium
ACCTTAATGCCGTTCAGGACATACCGGTCGCCCTTCCGGACGGCCCGGGTCTGGACGCCGGCGGCGTCGGAACCCGTGTTCGGTTCCGTCTGGGCAAAGGCCCCGAGCCACTCACCCCGGGCCATCGCCGGGAGATAGCGGGCCCGGGCCTCGGGGGTCCCGTAGTGAACGATCATCGGACACACGAGGCCCACGTGGACGCCGACCGTGATGGCGACGGAGGCCGAAATACGGGCCATCTCCTCGACGGCGATGACCTGGCCGAGGGCGTCCAGGGGGGTACCCCCGTATTCTTCGGGGACCGACGCCCCCAGGAGACCCAACTCGCCGAGACGGCGGAAGACCTCGTCGGGAAAGTAGCCCGCCCGGTCCCACCGGTCCACGTGGGGAGCGACCTCCGACTCCATGAAGGCCCGGACCGTGTCCCGAAGCAGGTGATGCTCTTCTGTGTATGCAAACTCCATGAGCTATCCCTTAGCCCGTCGGATAGGTACCCCGACGGAGACGAGCCTCCAAGAGGGGCCGGAGTCGATCAAAGGTCGTCGGGATGTCTTCCGGGATCAGGCGGGTCTCGGCGACCGTCGCCATAAAGTTCGTGTCCCCTTCCCATCGGGGCAAGACGTGGAGGTGATAGTGGTCGGCAAACCCGGCCCCGGCACACCGGCCCAGGTTCATCCCCAGGTTAAAGCCGTGCGGTCGGTAGGCCTCGTGAAGGACCTCCAGGACGACAGGGATCCAAAGGGCCATCTCGGTTAATGCTTCCGGCGATGCCTCCGTCGGGGAGGCCCAGTGGGTCAGGGGCGCGATCATCATATGCCCATTCGAGTACGGATACAGGTTCAACATGATGAGGTTCCACCGGCCTCGGAACAGGACCCACCGTTCCCGGGGGTCGGCCGCCTGGGCCGCCGCGCAGAAAATACACGTCTGCATTTCCTCGTCGACCCGCTCGAGGTACCTTTTTCGCCAGGGTGTAAATAAGGGGCGCATCCTTCGAAGACCCGAATTCGGGGTGGAATGCAGGATACAGGATGCGGAATACGGGATGCAAGATACAGGATGAAGGCATGCAGATGGGCCCATCCAGACAAGCGTCACGTGCCCTGGGAGCCCTCGCCGGAGGAGCCCTTCGTGTAGGCCTTAAACTTCTCCAGCTCTTGGGCCACGATGTCCCCCAGCCGGACCTTGTCGGCCTCCCGCTTCTGACGGGCCGCCTCCAGGTCCTGTCGGATCCGGTCCCGGTGGAGCTCTCGCAAGCTCAGGACGATGCGGCGCTTCCGAGGCTCCATCTGGATGATCTTGGATTCCAACGTCTGGCCGACCTCAGGTTCCTCGGTCACGACGCCCTTCCCTCGCCGACGTCGCACGTAGTGGCCCCGGGGCAAGAGAGCGTCGATGTCGGGATAGCCCTCGGGGCGGACGAAACAGCCGTTCTCGAATTTCTCGATGACGGTCCCCTGCACGACGTCGCCGACGGCATAGCGTTCGGCAAACTCCTTCCATGGGTTCGGCTGAAGTCGCCGCAAGCTCAGATAGACCCGCAGGACGTCGGGCCGCCCTCGCAGGACCTGCGCTGTCACGACCTGACCCCGGTGGAGGTATTCGGACGGCGGCTGGGGTTTCCTCTGCCAAGTGATCTCCCGAAGGGGGATGAAGCCCAAGATGTCCGGGAATTCATCCAGCCGCGTGATGGCACCCCGCATGTTGAAGCGGTCGACCGTCGTCGTCACGACCGACCCGGGCGGGTACTTGGCCAGAAATTCGTCGACGGGATTCGGCAGGACGGCCTTCAGGCTGAGGGAGATCCGCTTCCGCTTCGTGTCGATGTCGATGATGCGGACCTGAACCGTGTCGCCGACCTTCAGGACCTGCGAGGGGTGCCGGATCCGGGTCGACCACGCCAGTTCCGACACGTGGATGAGGCCCGAGACACCCGGCTCGATCTCAACAAAGGCCCCGTAGTCGACGACGTTCGTCACGGTCGCCGTCACCGTCTGGCCGACCGCGTAGCTCTTGACAGCTCGGGTCCATGGGTCCGGCATCAACTGCTTAAGGCCCAGGGAGACCCTCTGCGTGGCCTCATCGTAAGCCAGGACCTTCACCCGAATCGATTGGCCGACCTGGACGACCTCCGAGGGGTGCGGGACCCTCTGCCAGCTCAGGTCCGACTTATGGATCATGCCGTCGACGCCGCCCAGGTCGACGAAGACCCCGTAGTCGGTGATGTTCTTGACGATGCCTTCCAGGACAGCACCCGGTCGCAGGAGCTCCAAGACCTGCCGGCGGCGCTTCTCCCGCTCTTCCTCCAGTAAGACTCGCCGGGAGACGACGACGGTCCGCTTCTGAGGGTCGATCGTCAAGACTTTGACCTGGACCGTCTGACCCAGCCAGGCATCGTAGTCCTCCGGCTTCCGCAGGTCGACCTGCGAACCCGGCAGAAAGGCCCGGGCGCCGCCGAGGTCCACGAAGTAGCCGCCCTTCAGACGGCGGACGATCCGCCCCGTCAGGGGCGTCCCGGCCTGATGGGCCTGGACGATCCGGTCCCAGGCCATCTGGAAGTCGGCCTGACGCTTCGACAGGGGGACGTAATCCTGCTCCGGCTCGTACCGCAGGACCTGGACGAAGATCGTGTCACCCTCGGCGACGGTCAGTTGACCGGCTTCGTCTTGCAGTTCTTCCAAGGGGACGAGACCCTCGACCCGGTAGCCGATGTCTACGACGGCATGCTCGGTCCCGATATGAATGACTCGGCCGGTCAAGATCTGACCTGGCTCCGGCGGGGTAAGCTGACGTTCGACCGTCGACATCAGGAGGGCCGTATAGTCCTCTGGTGATGCCGACTCGGGGGCCGGCGCTTCTTCCATCGGGGGTGATGCCCCGGCATCCGGTCCGTCGGGGACCGAGGAGACCCTATTCGTCGATGGCGTATCATCACTGGGTATATCCCGCAAGGGTTCTTCTTGGAGCGTCATATGTGTCACCCCATCAAGCTTCGGACCCCAAGCCGGAGCCATGATGGCCTTCTGGATCGCCCCACCACCGGCGAAAATACTCCGCCGTACCGACGGCCATTCGCAAAAATCATCCCCCTCGTCTTCAGAGGCCGAGAAGGCGGGGACCCCTACGCAGGGTCACGGTGGAAGGCGCCCGGCGGAGCCAATCGGATAAGACACGCATTCTGGTGGGCGATAGAGGACTCGAACCTCTGACCTCTGGTTCGTGAAACCAGCGCTCTACCATCTGAGCTAATCGCCCTTCCTATACAAGTTTACCCGGTTCCCCCACCCTTTGCAAATCGGGATCCGGCAGTTCGGGAGTTTGGTAGGTGAGCCGGAGACTACCGACCTGCCGAATCACAGCATGTACCGCAGGCCGAACCGAAAGATCCGGGGTGAGATAAGCTCGGTGACCTTGTCGTAGAGGTCCGGTACGTTGGCCGACCCGAATTTCTTCGTCGCCACGGCGTTGTTCGTCACGTTGAAGGCGTCCAGTAAGACGGCCAGCCGCCCGGTCCCGAGCCGGAAGCCCTTCTCGACCCGGAGGTGGACCAGCCAGAGCATCGGCAGGCGCTTATCCTCCAGACGATGGGTATAGACGGACACGACGCCGCCCCATCCGTTGGACACGCGAGGGACTTGATAGACCGAGCTGTACAGGAGGCCATCTCGGGCCAGGACCGTCCCGGTCAGGACGAAGCCGCCCGGGAGCTCGACAGCGCCACCGGCCTTGATCATCCAACGGACGTTGTTCATGACGTCGGGCTCCCAGCCTGACATGAAGTAAGGGCCTCCCTCCATCTGTCCGACGTTGGTCGGGTCCACATAGGCCCGGCGGTCTCGGAAAAACTGGTCGTTCTGCTGGAGCGTCACCGACCCAAAGGCCATCCAGTGCCCGGCCAGCCGGCGGGTAAACCGGAACTCGATACCCCGGTAGCGGGTGTAGAAAGCCGGTCGATTCGCCCACAAGACACCGGCCGGCTTGTCGAGCGTGCACTCGTAGTAGGGCCAGCCGCCCCACTCGGCCGGCAGGTGCCCCGCCTCGACCCAGCAGTCGTAAATCTGGTCGGCCGTTACCCGGCCTTCGGGGTCATAAGGGAATTGCCAGACGTAATCCCAGGCCCGCCGGTAGAAGGCCGTCCCTCCGACCGTCCAGAGGCCATCCCCCAGGCTCCCCTCCAGGCCGACGGTGAACTCCAGGGTCTTCGGGGACCGATAGTCCGAGGCGACGGCATGGACGACCCGGTTCGGGTCTCCCAGCCGGTGGTCCCAAAAGACGGGCGCCGCCCAGTCGACCTCGTCGGCGTCGGGGACCCCGTTCCCGTTAGCGTCGCTGAGCCACCGGAAGCGCAGTTCCCGTCGGCCCGTCGGCGACAGGCCGAGGGGTTCTTCCACACCCAGGGCCGACGGATAGAGGGCCGCCGAGGCCTTCAGGATCAGGGTCCCGCGGCCGCGCAGGTCGTAGCTCAGGGCCATTCGGGGCGACAGCGTCGACCACGTGAAGGGCAAGCGCCGGTCGGACGTCGAGCCGCCCGGGAGCCGGTCCGGCCGCAGGGGATGGGCCGGTGTCGTCGAGGCCAAGCTCCCGTTTTGCTGGATGTCCCACCGGAGGCCGACGACACCCGTCAGCCGGCCCCACGTGACGGTGTCCTGCGCGTACAGGCCCCACCGGCGGACGAACGACCGGGTGTGACCCTCCCGGACGAGCCAGACCTCGCCGCCTTCGGTCGGGTCGCCCCGGTCCAGATAGGCGATCCCCAGGCCGTTCGCAAAGCCCTCGGCCCGGCGGACCCGCGTGTCCCGAAATTCCAGGCCGAACTTCACCTCGTGGTGAAGACCCAGCCATCGGGGTCGCTGGAAGAGGCCCTGGAGGCTTCCGCTGAGGCTCCGAGATCGAACGTCGCTCCAGGCATAGCTGTCGTGCCAGATGCCCGTCTCGTAGTCGTATACGCCCGGTCGGTCTGTCCCGCCCTGGGGGACCCGGCGGTCCAGCGTTTGGTTCCACCCGACCTTGCCCGACAAGAACAGACGCTCGTTCACGAGCCAGTCGTCTTGGACCTTCACCAGGGGCATCTGCTCCTGCTGACGGTACGTCGTCTCCGGTGGCCGTTCGAAGTCGGCCTCCATGCCCTGCCGGTGATTCCAAGACCCCAGGCCCAGGACTTCCAACATGTGGGTCCCCAGCCGAGCGTTCAACTTGGCCGTCCCGTGGTCCAGGTGACGGACGTCGTGCTGAAACTGGGCGACGATCGTCTCGGCCTCGTCTTCGCCCGTCGTCTCGGCGTCCCCGGCCGTCGGGGTCATCAGGTCATAGTCCAGACCCCCGTAACCGACCCAGAGCCACAGACGGTCCCGCCGGAGGGGGCCGCCCCACTGGAAGCCGTAATCCTTGACGTCCCGAATCCGGTCGCTTTCGACCTCCGGGGCCAGTTCCGAGCGAAGAGCCCTCGACACGTTGTCGGCCTGAAACCGGTCGTTGGCCCACAGGAAGCGACCCCCGCCGGACATCCGGTTCTGCCCCCGACGGGTCACGAGGTTGACCGTCACGCCGCCCGTGAAGGCCTCGACGTCGGTCGCCCCCGCCGATATCTGAAGCTCCTCGACGGCGTCAAAGTCAAAATACGTCGGACTCGTCCCCAGGACGGCCACGTCCGTGATAGGAAGCCCATCCAGGTACCACTGGTTGTCGTGCCATTCAGCGCCCCGGGCCATGAAGTCCGACTGCCGACCCGCCTCGGAGCCGCCGTCCAGCCGCTCGGTCTCGACGAACACGCCGGGCGTCAGGGCCAGTATGACCCAGGGATCTCGAGCGACGGGCACGCTTTCCAGGACGTCCTTGGAAAAGTGGGTCGCCACCTCGGCCTTCTTGACGTCGACCATCGAGACCTGACCCCGGACGACGACGGCGGCCTCGGCCCCAGGGGCCATCTGGACGTCGACCCGAACGTTCAGGCCGACCCGGACCTCGACGGCCGTCCGGACGACCGACCGGAAACCGGTCAGGTCAAAACGGACGACGTAGTCCTTGGCCGGCGGCAAGCCCGGAAATAGGTAGTCCCCGACGGCGTCCGTCACGGTCACGAGCCGGCCGACGACGGCCGACGTCAGCGTCACGGTCACGCCCGGCAGGGGCTGGCCCTCGGGGTCTGTGACCCGCCCGTAGATGCTTCCCGTCCGGGCTTGACCGTACACGTCCGCCACCGAATAGACCAGTATCGTCCACCCGACCAGAAGGATGACTCGACGGACGGCCACCGTCCCCCACATAGGCCACCTCCCCGGCGCCTTCCGAGACGCACGACGACGCGGGATGCAGGATACAAGATGCGAGCTACAGGATGCAAGATGGAAGTCGGTGTTGGGGCTTGGATGTTGGGAGAACCGATCCGTTCGAGAAAATACGAATGAGATGGCCTTCCTGACGGACGCCCGCAGGCCCAAGATTTACAGGGCTCGGGGGTTCCGGTATGATAGGCAGGCCATCGGTGACTTAGGCAGTAAGGCAATAGGGCAGTAAGGCAGTAAGGGCGGGGAGGCGAATTCCCGACAGGGCCGTTCAGTCCGTGAGAACCCGGATGGATTCAGCTTTCCCGACCCTTCGTGCAAGCATCGTGACGGCGTGACGGGGTCCTGCCCGAAGCCGACACCGGGACCCAAGGGCTCGGATGGGCTTCATCACGTCGTCACGACGTCACGTCATCACGAAATTTGAAACATCGTGTTTCCCGGCCACTGGAAAAGCGAGACTCTTTTGGGAGATATGAGCCATGCGGCTTCTCATATCCGACCTATCCACTGGAACCCTTCGGTGGACATTCATCCTGTCGACGCTGGGCCTGGCGGCGCTCCTGACTCTGGCGGCGGCCCAGGCCCGTCCCAAGTCCAAGGTCTTCCCCTACCCTGTCTACAAGCGGACCCTCCCGAACGGCCTGGACGTCATCGTCATCGAGACGCCCGAATTCAAGAACGTCCTGAGTTATAACACCCTCGTCTTGGCCGGCTCCCGCAATGAGACGGAGCCCGGCAAGACGGGCCTGGCCCATCTGTTCGAGCATATCCTGTTCCGCCACCGCTTTCAGGGTCGGGACGGCGGGTATCAAGACCTCGTCGAGAAGCTTGGAGCCCACAACAACGCCTGGACGTGGTTCGACGTGACGTTCTATCATCCCCTGACCTTCACGTCGAACCTGACGGGTCGCAAGACGGCCGCCGAGTCGCTCCCGGGCCTGATCGAACTCGAATCCTCCCGTTTCAAGGCCCTGGACTTCACCGAGGAAATTTTCAAGACCGAGACGGGGGCCGTCCTCGGGGAATACCGCCGCCTGGCTTCCTTTCCGTCCCTGAAGCTGGAGGAACGCCTGGTGGCCCTGATGTTCCCGCACCACCCGTACGGCCACACGACCATCGGTTACTATGAGGACGTCCTCGCTATGCCGAATCACTACGAGGCCGCCCGGAAGTTCTACGACACCTACTACCGGCCCAACAATTGCGTGCTCATCATCGCCGGCGACGTACGGGCCCGGGACGTCTTTCCCCTCGTCGAACGTTACTACCGGGACTGGACGCCGAAGCCCGTCCCCGAGGTGAAGCCGACGGGCGAGCCGCCCCGGAAGGAACAGCGGGAACACATCCCGTGGGACGCCGACGTGGCCCCCCTCGTGTGGGTCGCTTACCGGATGCCGGCCTTCCGACCCGGGACGACCGAGAGCGCCGTCGCCGAACTCCTCCAGGAACTCCTCGTGTCGGAAGCGGCGCCCCTGTACAAGAAACTCCGTTACGAGAAGCAGACCGTCAGTAGCCTCCAGTTCGAGGAGGGTAGCCAGGGCTTCGAGAGTTTCGACCCTCGGGTCCTCATCGTGAGCGCTCAGCTCTATAAAGACAAGTTTGCTCAGCGGGGCCCGGCTTACTTCGACGAGGTCATCCAGGACATCATCGCCGGCATCGACGAATTGAAGCACTTCTCCCAGCAGAAGGACGCCCGGTCCCAGCTCGAGACGATCAAAAGCAAGTACCGATACGATTTCCTGGCTTCCCTGTCGAGTCCGGCCGTCATCGCTCAGACGTTTGCTTGGTACTATCGCTTTGACCGGGACCCGGCCGTGTTCGAAAAGCTCTTAGACTCGGTCCAACGGCTCACGCCCGAAGATATCGACCGGTTTGCCCAGGCGCACTTTGTCCCCGAAAACCGGGTCGTCCTGACGCTGGCGTATGAGAAAAAATAGGTGCGGGGTGCTGGGTGTTGGGTGTTAGGTCCAAAGAGACCCCAGACCATAGACCATAGATCGAAGGAGTCATTGGGATACACCGTCTCGAGACGAAGCGAGCCTGGCTTCCGAAACAAGTCGGTGGTCCGTAGTCTTTCTACCCCATACCCAACACCCAGCACCTAACACCCAACACCGAATACCCCAATTCTCCAATCCGCAATCCGAAATTCGCAATCTTTAGGATGGAGTCTTCCGATGCATCGGATGTGGCTGATCACGACCCTCGTGGGCTTTGTGTTTACCCTGGCGGTGGCGGCCGAGCCGCTTCCCCGTATCGTCTCGCTGAGTTCCCCGTCGGCCCTCCTAAAAATCCGGGTCATGGTGAAGGCCGGCTCGGCGATGGACCCTGCGGGCCTCGAGGGCCTGGCCTATCTCACGGGACGGCTTCTCATCGACGGCGGGTTCGGCGACCCCCGTCAGCCGGTCACGAAGGACCGTCTGGCTGAAATCACGCGGCCTTGGGGGAGCGACGCCTTCCCCGAGGTTCGAGTCTCGAAGGAGACGACGACCTTCTCGATGACGGTCCCCCGGGAGGTCTTGGACCGTTACGTCCGAGAGGTCTTGACGCCGATGTTCCGCCAGCCGCTCTTTGCCGAACGAGAGCTCGAGCGGGTCCGGGCCGAAGCCCTTCAGGAGCTACAGTCGCTCCGCTTCGAGCAGATCGAGCTCGTCGGCCTAGTGGCGATGGATACCGTCATCCACGCCGGTACGTCGTATGCCCATCCCGTCATCGGTACGGCCCAGGGTCTCCGGCAAGTGACACCTGAAGCCGTTCGGCGTTTCTACGCGACGTACTATCGGCCCGACAACGTCATCGTCGGGGTCAGTAGCGCCGACCCGGCCGTCATCCGTCGGCTCGAGGCCGTCTGGCAGCAGCCCAGCTCCGTCCAGGCCGACCCCCTACCCCCGCGTTCGATCGACCCGCCGCCTCCGCCCCAGGGCCGAGAGGTCCTCATCATCGCCCTCCCCAGCGCCCTCTCGACGGGCTTGCACGCCGGCTTCCCCATCCCGATTACCCGGGCCCATCCGGACTACTGGCCGCTGTATGTGGCCAACGTCTGGTTCGGGACTCACCGGGACAGCTTCTCCCACCTCTACCAGGTCATTCGGGAGGAGCGAGGCTACAACTACGGGGACTACTCGTACATCGAGCACTTCGAAGGCCGCCCCTTCTTTCTGTTCCCACCGACGAACACGCCCCGGCGGTACCAGTACTTCAGCATCTGGATCCGACCCGTCGCCCACGACTACGCCGTCCACATTATGAAGGCCCTGACCTGGGAGCTGGAACACTTCATTCGCACGGGCCTCTCGGAGGAACAGTGCGAGCTCGCTAAGAACAAAGCTCGAGTCCTCCACCTGAACCTGGCCGAGACGATCGACCGCATGCTGGGCTACCGCCTGGACGACCTCTTCTATGGCCTGGACCCCGGGTATCTGGATGCCTACCTCGCCAGAGTCGAGGCCGTCACGTGCGAGCAGGTCAATGCGGCCATTCGTAAGTACTTGCAGGCCCGGGACCTCAAGTACGTCGTCGTGACCGACGAGAAGGTCGCCCCAAAGATCGCCGAGGCCATTGCCCAAAACGGTCCCGTGTGGGGCAAAAAGCCCGAAGACTACCAGATCCCCGTCCGGGAGGAGGGTGGTCGAAAGGTCTACATGGTCCCGGTTGACAAGCTCCCGACCCTTCAACGGGACGCCGCCTGGGCTTACTACTGGCTGGACATCCCCCGGGCGCGCATCCGTATCGTCCCGGTCGCCCAACTCTTCGAGACGGCGGGAGTCCCGGGGCAGTAAGCCCATCCGACCCATCCGGAGTGGCAACGAGATGTAAGATTCGATCTCATGACTTGACCTCTATGCATTCCTTACTTAACTTAAAGTAAGACATGAAGGAGACGCCTTTATGCGAGCGACGGCTCGAGTTACCGCCAAGGGCCAAGTGACGATCCCCGCTCAGGTTCGACGGGCTTTAGGCATTCAAGTCGGCAGCGAACTTCTCTTTGAGGTTCGGCCAGACCGGACGGCCCTCATTCAGCCGGTGCGCCGTCGGCGACTTCCCGAACTGGCGGGGGCGCTCCGGCCCACCCGCCCGTTTCTGGGAATGACCGCCGTCCGAGAGGAAGTCGGACGGCGGCTGGGGGAGTCGATGAGTCGTGGGGACTCGGTTGTGGGTCGACGCCAACGTCATCGTTCGCCACATCACCGGTGATCCCCCGGACATGGCCCGACGGGCAACGGACTTGATGCAGCGGGCCGACCGGGGAGAAATTACGCTGGTCGTGGCCGAGATCGTCGTCGCCGAGGCCTTTTGGGTCTTACGGTCCTTTTACGGACATCCGTCTCGGCAAGTCGCCGGGGTCCTGATGGACTTTCTCCGGGCCCCGGGCATCCGGGCCGTCGGGCGGCAACGGCTGTTGCAGGCGTTAGAGCTCGTCCAACGACAGGGCGTCGATATCGCCGATGCTCTGCTGACAGTCCAGGCAGCTCGAGCGGGCGAGAAGGTGTGTTCCTTTGACCTTGATTTCCAAGGGCTTCCCGTCGAGTGGGAACCGCCTTGAGGACGACAGGCTGGCCTCAGCGGCGGCCGTTCCGGGACGCCGCCTGGGCTTACTACTGGCTGGACATCCCGAGGGAGCGCATCCGCATCGTCCCGGTCGCCCAACTCTTCGAGACGGCGAGGGTCCCGTGAATTGGCGTGTTCCCGGGACCTTGACTTCAGGAACCTTGCCGCTAAGCATAGAAGCCCCGGCCGGTGGGTCGGATGGGCACAGGGCAAAAGATGATTATTCAGAAATTAGAGATAAATAATTTTAAATCCATCGAGCGTGTCGTCTTAGAATGCCGCCGTATCAATGTCTTTATTGGAAAACCGAATACGGGCAAGTCCAACCTATTGGAAAGCCTGGGTATCTTCTCCGTTTGTTATAATTCCAATCATTTCCCAGAAGGTCTGGTCCGGTACGACTCCCTGCCAGACCTGTTCTTCGATAGGAACTTTACACAAGCTATTGAAGTGTCGGTCAATGATACACCCTTTCCCAGTGAGTCCGCTCAGCCGACCCCGCGGCATGAGGTCGAAAAGAAGGGTTGGGTCTACAAAATCAGCTTTCAGGACAACTCTTTCATGGGAAAGGGTTATATTTCCTATACCACACATGGGTACGCCGCATATGTGGGCACCTTCGAATTCAGTCTGGATTCCACAGGTCGCGGTTCTTTAAAAGTTTTTCAGCCTTCGCCTATTCGGTTTTACCGTTTCAAGCCCCTCAAGGAATTTCCAGGCCCAGTAGTCGACTATCTCTTACCGCCTCACGGGGATAACCTCCTTCAGGTCTTACAAACCTACCGGGAACTTCGCCAAGACGTCGCCCGCCTGCTTCATGAGTACGACCTTCGGATCGTCATCGACTTGGAGGACTGGAAGCTCCGCATTCAGAGGCAATTTGACGATATCATTGTATGGTACCCTTATTCAGTCCTTTCCGACACCCTCCAGCGGCTCATCTTTTATCTGGCGGCTATCGAGACCAATCGGAATGCCGTCCTGCTTTTGGAAGAGCCGGAATCGCATGCCTTCCCCTTCTACACGAAATACTTGGGAGAGCGCATCGCCCTGGATAAGTCGAACCAGTATTTTATTTCCACGCACAACCCCTACCTGCTCTTCCCGTTGGTCGAGAAGACGCCTCGTGACGAAATCCAAGTGTTTGTGACTTCTATGGAGAATCACCGAACTCAAGTCCGACCGATTTCAGAGAAGGCTATGCAGGATCTCCTGGACCTGGACGTGGACGTCTTTTTCGAACTGGATCGCCTCTTGGGCGCTCGATGAAGATCTACGTCGAATGTAAGCCTGATGAGGTCCTCCTCAGAAAACTGGGTATCCGCCCTCAGTCGATCCGCCATGCCGGCGATAAGGGCCGCGTGTGTCGGAATCTCCAAAAGGACCGAGGATCCATGGGTATCGTGGACGAAGATCCGGGTAGTCCCCAGCCCTCTTACATGGAGCGACTTCGACTCCTCCAAGACCAGCATGGAATTCGGGTCTTGGAAGACCCCCCATGTCAGAGTCGGCTCATCGTCTTGTGCCCCCGCTTGGAGGGTTGGATTTTAGACGCGGCCCGGCAGGCCGGTATAGAGGTCGAGCGACGCTTCGGACTCCCGGACGACGAGACCCGATTTCACAAGATCATCAACCTAAATATAGATAAATTTGAAGAACTGATCGAAGCCCTGCTTCAGCGACAGAGTCCCAGACTCCGAGCCTTAAGGGCCATCGTCGGCTTTCGTCGCGGCCGACGGCGCTGATACCTCTCTACTTGCCCGATAGACTGTCTCGGCGGGTTTTCGGCGGGGCCTGCTTGGAGCGGATGTAGTCGTCGACGATCCCCTCGAGGACGTCCAAGGGGATCGCCCCGTTCCGCAGGACGACGTCGTGGAACTCCCGGACGTCGAACGCCGGCCCCAGCGCCTCCTCGGCCCGCCGGCGAAGTTCCCGAATCTTAAGCTCCCCCATCTTGTACGCCAGGGCTTGGCCGGGCCAGACGATGTAGCGGTCGACCTCGGCCTCGATGTTGTG